>JABDKX010000162.1 GCA_013001975.1 Saprospiraceae bacterium
AGTGCTTCGTATTTTTGAACCAATTCTTGGACACGATTTTCTCCAAAGATCAATTGACCTTGATTATATAAGTTTAAGATATCTGAAGTGGGTTTGGTTTTAGATACCGCAACCAATTTTACATCTTTTTCAGAAAGCTCAGATTTTAATTGACTAAAGTTACTCAAAGGTATTTTTAATATTTAACCCTAAAACAGACCAAAAAGTTTTGCATCTATTTGTTCAATGATGTTTCCAAAATCTTCTTTACTCTGTTTAAAATCAGTATTGTCAGCATCGATGATTAAAAGATTTCCTTCAGAATAATTATCTATCCAATTGTTATATTTTTCATTCAATCTTTTCAAGTAGTCCAAACTTATAGATCCTTCATAATCTCTTCCTCTTTTTTGAATATGTTCGACTAATTTAGGAATGCTGGCTTTGAGGTAGATCAATAAATCTGGTGGTTCAACTTGTGAAGTCATAACATCAAACAAGGTAGAATAATTATCAAAATCACGTTTTGACATTAATCCCATTTCATGAAGGTTTGGCGCAAATATATTTGCATCTTCATAGATCGTACGATCTTGAATCACAACTTTATCTCCGTTGCGAATATCTAATAATTGTTGGAAACGCGAATTTAAAAAATAGACCTGAAGATTGAATGACCAACGTTGCATATCTTCATAAAAATCACTTAGGTAAGGATTGGTATTTGCATCTTCATATTCGACCTCCCATTTATAATGCTTGCCCAGCATCTCTGATAGTGTGGTTTTCCCTGCTCCAATATTTCCGGAGACAGCAATATGCTTTAACTTCCTCGATGTTGCTCCAAGTTCTGCCATATGTAATTTCCTCTAAGTTGGTTTCGTTGCCGAAATTAGTCATTTAGACGGAGATAGATATCTGAACATCTAAATAATTATTGAGATTTTTTAAAAATTCTTAATCTTAATCAAATACAAAAGATAAATTTGAACATTAAACTGTATTCTACTATTATTTTTAATAAAAAAACATAAAAGTTGCGAATTCATGAATATTGATGATGAATTAATTTTAAGGTTAGAGAATCTGTCGATGCTAAATCTGACAGAAGAGGAAAGACAACAAATTAAAGTTGATTTATCTAAGATGATAGATATGGTCAGTACCTTATCTAAAATCGATACAGAAAATGTCACTCCTCTAAAACATGTTAATAATCATGAACAAGTTTTGAGGGAAGATATCGTCGATAATATGTTACCAAATGAAAAAGTATTTTTGAATTCAGCAGATAATATTAATCGTTATTTTACAGTTCCTAAAGTAATAAAACAATAAGAATGAACAACAAAGTTATTTCTATCCATGACATGAAAAAAATATATATCATGGGTGTTGAAAAAGTCTTCGCCCTGAACGGTGTCAGCATTGATATAAATACAAATGAGTATGTAGCGCTAATGGGTCCATCAGGGTCAGGAAAATCCACATTGATGAATTTACTTGGGTTATTAGATACGCCAACATCAGGAACATATTTATTTAATGACAACTTGGTTAGTAGTATGTCTGATTCTGAACTGGCAAATCTCAGAAATAAAGAAATTGGTTTTGTTTTTCAAACTTTCAATTTACTGCCAAGATTAACAGCGTTAGAGAATGTAGCTTTACCCTTGGTATATTCAGGAATTGGTAAAAAGAGACGATTAGAAAAAGCATTCGAAGTATTAGATAGCGTTGGACTTGGAGATCGTGTTGACCATAAACCAAATGAATTATCAGGAGGTCAAAGACAACGCGTTGCCATAGCCCGTGCGCTTGTAAATGATCCAAGTATAATTTTAGCCGATGAGCCTACAGGAAATTTAGATACCAAAACTTCGATTGAAATTATGGCCATCTTTGAAGAAATTCAAAAAAAAGGAAATACTGTTATTCTTGTCACACATGAACCAGATATAGCAGAACATGCACACCGCATTATCAGACTCAGAGATGGCTTATTAGAGTCAGATGAAAAAAATGAAAATATTATAATGGCCAGCGATCCTGAACACCACTATAATCAGAATTAATGCTTATATGAAGGTTTATACTAAAACAGGAGACAAAGGAATGACAGCGCTTTTTGGCGGAAAAAGAGTAGCTAAGGACAATCTTCAAATTGAAGCTTATGGGACAGTTGATGAATTAAATGCCTTTCTAGGGTCACTTATCAGTTATATTGATGAAGTTGAAATCTTAAAAGAATTAAAACCAATTCAATCAACCTTATTTGATATAGGGGCTCACTTAGCTTCCGACGGAAAAGCGACTGACTATCTTCCAGAAATAAAAGAGGATTTAATTCAAAAACTTGAAGCAAGCATGGATAATATGACCAAATCTTTACCTGAACTAAAAAACTTCATTATGCCAGGTGGAAATCAAAGAATCTCTGCAGCACATATATGTAGGACAGTCTGTAGGAGAACAGAGAGAAGAGTCGTTGCTTTGCAGCAAGAATTGCCAATTCCACAAATAATTATAGTCTATCTCAACCGCCTATCAGATTACTTTTTCGTGCTTTCAAGGTATTTATGTGTCCTAGATAATATCGATGAGGTTAAATGGAATCCAAAATAAAGTTATTTTTGGCTTGTTAATCTAACTTATGGAAGCCAACAGCAATAATTACAAGTTGAATATCAAGGATTTACCAAAATTTTTGGTGGTTATAACGGCTGTAACTATAATTTGTCTCTTATTTCCAAGACACGACAACACCATTAAGTTTGATTATGCCATGGGAACTAATTGGCAATATGATGATTTATATGCAGATCAAGACTTTTCTGCAATTATCAAAAACCCAGTAAGTTTCGGAAGCGATTCGTTGATAGATTCTAACGTCAGATACACCAGCGGCCATCTGATTTTATATAAAGGTCAATACATAAGTGATTCTATAAAACAGACATTAGATCAGTATTTAGAATTAAAGAGAAATAAAAGCTTCCTAAGTTTTTCAAACAGTATCTTTTATTTCATAGGTTATTTTATTCTAACCGCTTTGATATTAGGTGCGCTTATATTTTACGCACTGAAGTTTTTTGAAAAAGATTTCAATAGTGTAAAAGGCATTAGTTTCTTAGTTTTCTGGCCTGTCATATTTAGTATCATAGCTTATTTTATTTCTCATTCAAGTAACTTGAGTCCTTACTTAATTCCTTTTTGTATCACTCCAATTGTTATTCTTAATTTTTACCATGGAAAATTGGCTTTAATCATTCATATCGTTGTTGTAATGATCGTCAGTTTTATAAGCAGCCTAGGTTATGAATTTACTGTACTTCAAATTTTAGCAGGTATTGTTACAGTTCTTATTGTAAATGAGACCAGGTATTGGAATAAGTTTTTCATTTCAATAGCTGTAATATTAGGAACATACTTACTTGGCCATTTGGGACTTGCTTTAATAAATTCAGGTTCATTAATATCTGATGAATACTCTATTTTTGGGTGGCTAACTATTAATGCATTGTTATTATTACTGGCTTATCCTTTTATACCATTAGTAGAAAAAATATTTGGCTTCACTTCTAATATTTCTTTAGCAGAATTAGCAGATATGAACAAACCGTTATTAAAACAACTTTCAATAAAAGCACCCGGAACCTTACAACACTCTATGCAGGTTGCCAACTTAAGTGAATCAGCTGCGGAAAGTATTGGAGCAAACAGTTTGCTTGTAAAAACGGCTGCATTGTATCACGACATTGGCAAAATGACAAATGCGCAATATTTTATTGAAAATGCTGGGGGTGCAAATTTACATGAAAACATCAGTAACTTCGAAAGTGCTAAAATAATCATTGATCATGTAAATGATGGTGTAACAATGGCTAAAAAGGCTAAATTACCACAAGTAATAATTGACTTTATTACGACGCATCATGGAACGACTAGGGTAGAGTATTTTTATAGAAATCAAAAATCGATGGAACCTGGTAGAGAATTTGATGAATCTCTTTTTGTTTATCCTGGACCAAAACCTAAAAGTAAAGAACAAACTATTCTGATGTTAGCTGATTCAATTGAAGCTGCATGTAAAAGTTTGAAAAGTCCTACTGGCTTTGATTTAGATGAAAGAATTGATTCTATAGTAAAACAAAAATTGGCTAAAAACCAATTCACTGATTCAGAACTCACATTTAATGAATTAGAAAAATGTGTAAATGTTTTCAAGTCGATGCTGAGAAGTATTCATCATGTGAGAATTGAATATCCTACAGAAGAAGAATAACGTTAAGCTTCTACACTTTCCGGAACATTCCTAAAGACACCTTCTATAGATACTACAAATATTGATGTAAATAAAAAGTTACTCAATAATGTTTTACTAAAAAATGGAACGCCAGCTCCTAAACAAGTGAGTAAGCCTCCAAAATTTTTCGGGTACAAACCAGAACCTAGCCAAGCTCCGAAATTTGTTATTAAGAAAAACATGACAGAAGCAAATAGTCCTCCACCGATAATTTTGGCCGTCATTGATTTTTTAGAAAGATAAAATCCCAATAAGACAGTCAACCCCATTGCTAAATAAGTATAAGTCATGAAATCAGCCCAAACAATAAACCCAGTTTCATCAAAAAATACCTTATTAATCGTATTATTCAGAACCAAATCACTGATAAATAAGGAAACTAATGGAATAGCAAATGCCAAATATTTTGAACCAATATACAAACCACCAACTAAAGCCATAGCACCGATGGGTGTAAAGTTATGCGGATGAGGGATCAATCTAAAAATAGCACCTAAACAAATGAGGATTCCTGCTAAAGCTACTCTCTTATTCATATTAACGTCTTATCTAACAAAGATGATAAAAATAATCTAATATTCAAGACACCAAAATAGCCTTAAAAGCATGAAAAAACTGCTTCATCAGCGAATATGGTGGCTGGATACGATTAATAATTTTATAAATAAGCTATTAATACATAATTAAAGGGCGGAATTTTTAAATTTGGGCTTAATATCAAACAAATATGTTTTTTAGAAAAGCGTTCAATGGCTATAATCATTGGTGGAGATACATTTTGGTGTTAGTAGCTGTTTTTTTTGGTTATGGTGTAGGTCAAATCCCTTTGACATTAGCTATTAATAGGTCTTTTCATGCTGATGATAGCCTGACTAATAAAGCTTTAGAAAGTTTTACAGAAAATCCGAACTTTGAATTATTTGGTATCAACAGCAACATGGGGTTTGCTTTACTTCTCATGTTGTTTGTAGGCGCATTTACAGCCTTTTTCTTCATTTTTAAGCCAATACACCAAAGAGAGTTTAAAACACTTATTACGCCTTCTTCAAGGATAAAATGGGATAAGATTCTTTTTGGGTTCTTCCTTTGGCTTGGTTTAGCCATGTTAATGGAACTGATCGCCTATTTTTTGTATCAAGGTCAATATACAATTCAATTCAAACTAAATACTTTTATCCCTTTGTTACTGCTTTCTATTTTGTTGTTACCTGTGCAAACAAGTTTGGAAGAATTGGTATTCAGAGGATATCTGCTTCAAGGTGTAGGAACTAAAAAATTAAAAGAACTATTAGCACTTATAATTGCAATTTTAGCAACTATTGGACTTACACCAATATTAAAAGACGCTTTTACTTCAGTAATCAATGATCCTGAAAGCTTCTCCATAACTGGAATGCTTGCGTTGGTCTGTGCTATCATCCTAATCTTCTTAATTTACAATTTAGTCACATTATTAATCAGAAAAACACCGCTTAATGATAATGCATTTTTAAATTCTAACTTTAAAGTTGTGCCTTTAATCATTACTTCAATCCTATTTGGGATGATGCATATGTCAAACCCAGAGATTGCTGAATTCGGAACAGGTATCATGCAAGTGTATTATATCTCTGCCGGACTAGCGCTAGGTATAATGACAATTATGGATGATGGACTCGAACTTGCATTAGGTGTACATGCTGCAACTAATTTTGTAGGCGCTGTTTTCGTTGGTTACGACGGAGCCGCAATTCAGACTGATTCAATTTTAAAAACTTCTGATTTGAATCCAAGTCTTATGGCCTATGGGTTTATAGCCATTTCTATAATTTTCCTACTCATTGTAAAACAAAAATACAAGTGGGAATCGTTTAATAAGTTGTTTGCAAAAATTGACCAATCCCAAAATGTAGTCTAACTTTTTTTTGAATTTAAATGCTATCTGATGAAATTCATTTTTACATCTATATTTTTTATACTTTTTTTAACTACAAACCTTGATGGACAACGTTGGCAACAACGCGCTGAATATGATATGGAGATTGATTTCGACGTCAACACCAATCAATTTGAAGGAAAACAAAAAATAAAGTATTTCAATAACTCTCCTGATACACTTTACAACGTCTTCTATCATTTATACTTTAATGCTTTTCAGCCTGGAAGTATGATGGATGTGAGGTCTAGAACAATCCCTGATCCAGATAGGAGGGTAGCAGATCGAATTTTAAATCTGCAACCAGATGAAATTGGATATCATAAAATAAATTCTCTCAAACAAGACGGAGAAAACACAAAATTTGAAGTTGTAGGAACAATTCTAGAAGTTAAACTTCACAAGCCAATTCTTCCTGGCAAGACTACCAAATTGGAAATGACTTTTGAATCACAAGTACCTTTACAAGTCAGAAGAAGTGGAAGGGATAACAGAGAAGGGATCAGACTTTCAATGTCTCAATGGTATCCAAAATTGTCAGAATACGATTACCAAGGATGGCATGCTAACCCATATATTGGAAGAGAATTCCACGGCGTTTGGGGTGACTTTAATGTTAAAATTAAAATTGATAGAACATATACTGTTGCAGCATCTGGAAAGGTGAAAAACCCATCAAAAATGGGACATGGTTATTCAGATAAGGACACTAAAAAGAAAAAATTCTTAGGCAAGAAAAAATTAACCTGGGAATTTTTAGCAGAAGATGTTCATGATTTTGTTTGGGCAGCAGATCCCGATTATACACATGCCATTAAAACAACTGACCAAGGCACTGAGTTACATTACTTCTATCAAGAAAATGAGCGTACAAAAGAAAATTGGGAACAGTTACACAGAGCTATGAATGCGGCTGAGAAATTTATGAACAGCAAGTATGGTGTTTATCCGTATCCTGTTTATTCTTTCATTCAAGGTGGAGATGGTGGCATGGAATATCCAATGGCAACACTTATAACCGGAGAAAGAAGTTACCCAAGTTTGGTTGGTGTAAGTATTCATGAATGGATGCACAGCTGGTACCAAATGGTCTTAGGAACTAATGAAAGTTTGTACGCTTGGATGGATGAAGGATTCACCAGTTATGCTTCTGCAGAAGTTATGAATCATCTCAGAGAATTGGGAATTTTACCGGGTGACGCTGTAGAAAATCCTCATGCAAATACATTATCTGGTTTTGCACGATTTTCTCAATCTGGATTAGAAGAACCTTTGTCAACGCATGCTGATCATTTTCAAACCAATCAAGCATATGGTGTGGCAGCTTATACAAAAGGCAGTGTTTTCTTAAAACAGTTGAGCTACATTATTGGTGAAGATGCGTTTCAAAAAGGAATGCTGAGATATTTTGATGAATGGAAATTCAGACACCCTAATCCAAATGATTTTATCAGAGTCATGGAAAAAACTTCGGGATTAGAATTAGATTGGTACAGAGAATATTGGGTTAATACAACGCATCAAATAGATTATGCTGTAGAATCTGTAAATGAAGGCGAAGGGGGTAAAAGTCAAATTGTTTTGAAGAAATTAGGTTATATGCCAATGCCTGTTGATTTGGTTGTTGAACTTAATGATGGCAGAGAATTCTATTATACTATTCCTTTAAGAATAATGAGAGGTGAAAAATCTGATAAAAGTTTTGTTTCTAAAACATTAAAAGACTGGCCTTGGACTAACAGCACTTACATCATCGAAGATTTGCATGATGCTACTGATATAAAAATGATTAAAATTGATCCACAACTTAGGACTGCTGATATCGATTCTAAAAATAATGTCTGGCCAAGACCAGAATAAAAAAAAGGGTTAACCAATAATTTGGTTAACCCTTTTTCATTTATTTTAACTCGCTTACGCTTTAGAGTTTCCTTTTTTAATCTTTTTCTTTCCTTTGGTTTGCTTTGCTAAATTGACTGCTTTTTCCACATTTACAACACCACCAGAAACACTTAATGTACTGAATGGTACTTTGTCAGTTTGACTTCCTGGAACATAAACTTCAACCATTTGTTTTGTCACAGATTGCATCAAAATATTTTTAACTTGAACAGCAGTCAAGGTTGGAAAATATGATCTCAAAACAGCAGCTACACCTGCAACGACTGGTGCCGCCATACTTGTACCTTGTAATGGTTCATATTCATCATTTGGTACAGTAGAATAGATTTCCATTCCTGGTGCAAATAAATCAACATTTGCTTGTCCGTAGTTCGAAAATGGAGCAGCTAACTTTTCTCCGTTTTCATAACTGAGCGCGCCAACTTCAAGCCAGTTTTTGTATTGCTTTGTCTTTCCTTTAAAAAATAAAAAGCCTTTTCCTTTATACGTATCGTTTGGAAAATTATCAGTCGTATCGTTATTCTGACTTGAGTTACCAGCAGCATGCACAAGTAATACATCATTTTTCTCTGCATACTTTATGGCCTCTTCAACAACTTTCTCATTCCAAGAATATCCTTTACCAAAAGACATATTGATTATTGAGGCACCGTTATCAACAGCATATCGAATAGCATTAGCCACATCTTTATCTCTTTCATCTCCATTAGGCACTGTTCTCACAGACATAATTCTTACATTATCAGCAACACCATCCATTCCTATTTCATTACCTCTTACTGCACCGATAATTCCAGCTACGTGAGTACCGTGTCTTGCATCTGGTCCTTCTACATCATTGTTACCATAATATTTTTCATAAGGATCATCATAGTTATCACCTATAACATCCCTTGAATCAAAATCAGGATTGTAAGCATACTTTACTTGATCTGTATAATAATCTTTTGCTCCAGACATTTGTTCTTTTACACCATCAATTATTTCATCTATATTATCAATTTCATTACCTCTCGCTATTTGATCTAAAAGTATGTTTTTACCTACAGCTAAGGCAGCATCATCACCTGCATCAACTCCCTGTAAAACTTCTAATGTAATCGTTGTATCACCAACCAATTCTTTAACTGCAGACAATCCAGTAATATATCTGTCTTCAGCTGCTTTAATGTTATTTAAACTTGATTCTGCTGAATTGTACTTACTTTCTACTTCTTTTTTGTACTTTAAAAACAATTCATACTCTTCTTTATCCTTTTTAGACAGTTTTGCAACATCCGCATTTTCATATTTGTATTTTAATTTTCCATACAATCTTGTGACTTCATAAGTATCGGCATCTACATTTCCATTGGGTCCTCCAATAAAATTCCATCCGTATACATCATCCACATATCCATTATTATCATCATCAACATTATTATCTGGAATTTCATCTACATTAATCCAAATATTATCTGCAAGGTCTTCATGCTCAACATCGACTCCAGAATCAATTACTGCAACAACAACAGTAGATGATGCTCTACCTTTTAAAAGATCAGAATATAAGCTTTGAGCACTAATCCCAATTGAAGAATTCTCATCAGCAGCTTGAAGTTGCCATCCAATTTCTTGAGCTTCAATGTTGAAAAATGAAGCTATAAATAGCATAATGAGGATTGACTTTATTTTCATTCTTATTTTTATTTAGTGAAAAATTTAAAACGATTGCGAATATAATGTGATTTTGAGATAAATGATACGTTCTATTTGACTCATATATCTCTTTTTGAAGCATTCTAGTCGAATTACCAGTCATTTTAGAGGAATATGACCAAATTCTAACTTGATTTTAACATTTTCGATGACTTAAATTGATTGAGTCAATACTTAATGATAATGATTTATGTTTCTTTGTTACGCTAAAGTGAAAAGATTTTAATGACATATATTGATAGTCAAATATCAACTCTTTTAAAAAATCATTGGGGCTTTGATAAATTCAGACCGCTTCAACAGGATATAATTAAATCGATCATCGAAGGACATGATACATTAGCCATTTTACCTACTGGTGGTGGCAAATCTCTGTGTTATCAAATTCCTGGTATCTATCTTGATGGACTTACCATTGTAGTCAGCCCTTTAATTGCCTTAATGAATGATCAAATTGAGGGATTGAAGAAAAAAGGAATCCAAGCTATTGGCATTATGAGTGGTCAAAGTAGAAGAGAGCAAGATATTTTATTCGATAATGCTGCATATGGAAATGCAAAATTTTTATTCCTATCTCCCGAAAGACTTAAGTCCAGATTGTTTCTAGATAGAATTGAAAAACTCAACATTAAACTGATTGTTGTTGATGAAGCGCATTGTATATCAGAATGGGGTCATGACTTCAGGCCGGAATACAGACAAATTTCATCTCTCAGAGATCGCATTCCTGATGTAACTTTAGCTGCATTAACCGCAACAGCAACACCACATGTTCAATCAGATATTATCCAAAATCTTAAATTACAATCTCCTAAGATTTACACTCAAAACCCTTACCGGAAAAACCTATCTTATAATGTCAGATACTCAGAAAATAAAAACCAAGACATCAAAATATTTATAAATGACAATCAATCACAAAATGGTTGTTCTATTGTTTATGTACAAAAACGTAAAACAGCAAAGGAATTAGAGTTGTTTTTTAAAGAAAGGGGTCAATATTCAAAGGCTTTTCACGGAGGTCTGTCTGTCAAACATAGAGCAGAAATTATTAAAGAGTGGAATGAAAACAAATTGAAATTAATTATAGCAACCAAAGCTTTTGGGATGGGCATGGATAAATCGAATGTACGTAATGTCATTCATTTTCAACCGTCCGATGCATTAGAAGCCTATGTTCAAGAGGCTGGCAGAGCAGGCAGAGATGGAGAATTTGCTAATGTGTTATTATTATGGAATAAGTATGATTTGAAAACCTTATATGATAATATAGATCTTTATTATCCCAGCATTAATTTTATACGGTCAGTGTATCAGTCATTAATTAAATATTTTCAACTGGGAACGGGTATCAATCCGGATAATTGGTTGGATTTTGATATCAGTGATTTTTCGAAAAAAAACAAGTACAAAAAAACGGATACATTCTATGCGTTAAATTTATTACACAAATCAAACGTACTAAGCTTGTCTGCGTCATTCTTACATCCTTCAAAACTTTTATTGTTTGAAGGACGGATTAAAAGAATGCTTCAAAGTGACAAAGTATCCGAAAAAATGAAATCGTTTACTAAGGTTATTTTGCGAACATATGATGGTATATTCCTTGAGGAACGAAAAATTGATGAGAAACTTTTAGCAAAAAAAGCTGATATCAAGGAAAGTAAGGTCAGAGATGCCCTTAATTGGCTTCAAACCAGAGAAGTGCTCAAATATAAACCCACTTTTGATGGTCATAAGATCACATTTAAGGGTTTTATTCAAAATCCTTCTGCTTTACATCTAGAAGATGCCATTTATAAACACCAAAAAGAACGTTTACTTAAGAGTATATCATCAATCAAAGAGTACATCTACGAAAAGGAATGTAGGCAAATTCATATCTCAAAATTCTTTGGATTTAATAATAATAAGCCTTGTAATCAATGTGATCTATGCCAGCAAAAAACAACAATCTCAAAAGACTTAAAATTGTATAAAAAAGACATCATTAAGTATATTCCATTGGTTAACAATGACTTAAATGATATTTATAAATGTTTTAGTTTTAAAGAAAAGACTCAAGTAAACAAGGCTTTAGAAGATTTAGTGGCGGAAGAAATCATAGAGCTGATTGGAAATAAAATATACGTAAAGTGAGTAAAACACCTATAAAACATATAGATTTTTGCTCAACTTCATTTTTTGAATACGATAGGAGACTTCAAAGAATAACCAAGGAATTATCCAATAATGGTTTTATAATCTATTGGTTTTCTAGGTCTTATGAGACGAACTCTGATTCTTTACATTACCTTTCTAATCGAAAAATTAAGACTTTTTTTAAAAGAGGTATCTTATTTTACCTAGAATTTAACATCAGATTATTCATTTCTCTCCTTAGGTCATCATCTGATGGTATATCTGCAGCAGATATTGATACATTGCCTGCAGCATACTTGGCATCTAAAATTAAACGTAAAACCCTATTTTTTGATGCTCATGAGATATTTCATGAAGTTCCAGAGTTATTAGGAAAGCCCCTTAAAAAGAAGATATGGTTTATGCTTTCAAATTTCTTATTTAAAAGAGTCTCAAGAAAATATACCGTTAACCATTCCTTGCGACTAAAATTTAAGCAAGATTTTAACACCAATTTTGATGTTATAATGAATGTGCCAAGCCTCAAAACCACAAACAACAATCCACAAAAAGACTTTAATAAATTGATTTACTTAGGTGTTGTTAATAAAGGAAGGGGAGTCGAAATTGCAATATCGGCTCTTCAAACATTGACAGATTTCTCATTACAAATAATAGGAGAAGGAGACTTAATTGAAGAAATGAAAGCACTCTCGAAACAAAAAGGAGTAGATAAGAGAGTCACCTTTTCTGGATACGTTAGTCCTAGTGAACTGTCCTCTCATTTAGAAAATGGCAGTGTTGGTTTAAACTTATTAATTCCTGAAAGTGAAAACTATAAATTATCATTAGCGAACAAGCATTTCGACTATATCCATGCAAAGCTTCCATCAATTTGTATGCGATTTCCAGAATATGAAATAATCAATGAAAAACATGCTGTGAGTATCTTGGTTGATGAGTATAGTGAAACAGCTTTAATCGAAGGAATTAATACACTATACAAGGGAAACACATATTCACAATTACAAGAGAATTGCACGTTGGCTGCAACAAACTACAATTGGGAAAAAGAATCCCAAAAACTTTTATCTGTTTACACTTAATCTTATTGTTTAAAATCCGTTTCAGCTTTTCCTGCGAGATCCAAAAGAAATGCGTACTCCAAAGCCGTTTCTTCATATCGAGCGAATCTTCCAGATTTACCACCATGACCAGCGCCCATATTGGTATGTAATAGCAAAGGATTATCGTCGGTTTTATAGTCTCTCAATTTTGCAACCCACTTGGCTGGTTCCCAATATTGAACCTGACTATCATGATATCCAGTTGTTACCAGCATTGAAGGATAATCTTTCTTTTCGACATTATCATAAGGAGAATAGGATTTGATATAATTGTAATATTTTTCATCTTTTGGATTGCCCCATTCATCAAATTCACCTGTTGTCAGAGGTATTGATTCATCTAGCATGGTAGTGACAACATCTACAAAAGGCACTGCAGCAATGGCACCTTTCCATAACGATGGTTCCATATTTATGACCGCACCAATTAACAAACCACCGGCACTGCCTCCCATACAATAAAGATTATCTGAATTCGTGTATTTCTTTTCAACTAAGTCCTTACCAACATCAATGAAATCCGTGAATGTATTTTTCTTATTCAACAGTTTTCCATCATCGTACCATTGACGACCCATTTCTTGACCTCCACGAATATGAGCGATAGCAAAAGCAAATCCTCTGTCAAGCAATGATAATCTTACCGAACTAAAATATGGATCCATGCTGCTCCCATAAGAACCATAAGCATATAGTAATAATGGTTCTGTTCCATCTTTTTTAAACCCTTTTTTGTAAACCAAACTGACAGGGACTGAAGCACCATCGCGCGCTTTAACCATAAACCTTTCAGAAGTATAGTCATCTGGATTAAAATCGCCTACAACTTCTTGTCTTTTCATCAACTCTAATGACTTTGAATTCATATCGTAATCATAAGTTGTCCCAGGAGTCGTTAATGATGAAAAATATATTCTCACAACGTCTGTGTCATATTCGACATTTGTTGAAGTAAATGCCATATAAGCATCTTCACCAAAATCTACATAATGATGGTTATCGAGGTCTTTCCAAGGCATTATCTTCACCTTAGTAATACCATCAGAGCGTTCATTGATAACTAAGTAGTTTTTAAAGATTTCAAGATTCGAAATAAGAACCTTTTTATTGTGTTCAATAAAAGGCTTCCAGTTTTCAGAAGTCGTTTTTGCTTCTGAAGTCTTCATAACTTTAAAGTTTTTTGCTCCATCTTTATTTGTAACGATGTACCAATTATCTTCAAAATGAGAAATGCTGAATTCGTGATCTCTTTTTCTTGGTTCAAAAACTAGAAACGCATCATCTGGCGTATTTGCATTCACAATGCGATATTCATTCGAAACAGTTGCGTAGGACCCAATAACTATATATTTCTCAGACTTCGTTTTATAGACATAAGTGGAGAATGTTTCATCAGCTTCATGATAAACTTCTTCATCTTCACTACTTGGTGTACCCAATTTATGTTTAAATATCTTAAAGGCTCTTAATGCTGCATCTTTTCGGGTATAGAACACTGTTTTATTATCATTTGCCCAAACTACAGAACCTGTCGTATTTTCAATAATATCATCTAAATAAGTACCATCTTTGAGAGACTTAAACTTTATTGTATAGATTCTTCTTGATAGTGTATCTTCACCATAAGCCAATATTTCATTATTTGGGGAAACAGATAGACCTCTAGCAGAAAAGTATTCATATTCTTTAGCTAATTCGTTTACATCCAATAACAAATTAGGATCAGCCTCCAAATTGTCTTTCATTCTAGTATAAATAGGGTATTCTTGACCTTCTTCATATTGTGATTGATAATAATATCCATTTTTGAAATAAGGAACCGACATGTCAGTTTGCTTGATTCTCCCGACGATTTCATCGAATAATTTCTCTTTAAATCCATTGAGATGCTCAGTCATCTTATCAGAGTAATTATTCTCAGCATTTAAGTAATCGAGCACTTTTTGGGTCTGAGTATCGGGATTAGCTGCATTTTTTTGTTCATCAGACAATTTCATCCAGTAATAGTCATCTACTCGGGTATCGTTATGCGTAATTATTTTATGCGGCTTTTTATCCGCAATAGGGTATTTAACATCTTTTTGTAGCATCATAGTAGAAATCTTATTAACAGACTCATTATCAGCGCATTGAACAAGCATCAATGTGGATAAAATGAAGAGTAATAAACACTTAGGTTGTAACATGTTAGTAAATTGTACATAAATATATGAATTCATTTAACATATATGATATTGTCATTTTGCCGAAAGATTTATATTTGCCGTCCGTGAAATTACAGAGCTTACAAATAAAGGGATTTAAGAGTTTCGCAAATGAGACCACCATTCATTTCAATGATGAAATAACTGGTATTATTGGCCCCAATGGGTCAGGTAAATCAAATATAGTCGATGCCATACGTTGGGTACTAGGGGAGCAAAAGAGCAAGGATTTGCGGCTGGATAAAATGGTGGATGTTATCTTCAACGGTACAAAGTCTAAAAGGAAAGCAAGCATGGCTCAAGTAACCATGACATTTGAGAATTCCAAGAAATTGATCCCTTTAGAATATGATAGTGTTCAAGTCTCAAGAATTCTATACGCCAATAATGACAGTGAATATCGATTAAATGATGTTCCTTGCCGATTGAAAGATATTAGAAACTTATTTCTCGATACTGGAATTGGATCAAACTCATATGCTATTATAGAATTAGGGATGGTAGATGATATCCTTATGGATAAAGATAACGCCAGACGACGAATGTTTGAACAAGCAGCGGGTATTTCAAAATATAAGGTTAGAAAAAAGGAAACGCTCAATAAATTAAAAAACACACAAACAGATCTTGATAGGATAGAGGATATCCTTTTTGAATTGCAAGTGAATATTAAGTCATTAGAAAAACAGGCTAAAAGAACGAAGAAGTATTACGAACTTAAAGAAGAGTACAAAGAGCTGAGTATTCGTAAAACAGCAATCAATCAAAAAGAAGCCCTAGGACAAGAGAAAAGACTTAAAGCGCAGATTCTTGAAGCTAACGAAAGCTACAATGAATCATCTAAAAGTATTCATGAGTTAGAAGCTGAGATCGAGAAAATAAAAAAAGCAAATTTAGATAAAGAACAATTGCTTAGTGCAAAGCAAAAAGACTTCAATGATGTCATTGACACAATTAGAAAGTCTGAAAATTTGATGGAAATAAAAAAACAAAATCAAATTTTTATACAACAGAATATTAAAAGAGCAAGCAATAATATCGAGGAATTTGAAAACTCAATAAAGGACATTAAAACTGTACTCGAACAGAAACAAGCAGAACTTAAATCCAAAGAATCAAATACTGCTTTGTTAAAAAGTGATTTTGAAGAATGGAAAGAAAAATTCGCAGAAATAGAAGTTGAAAGGCAAAGAATACAAGGTGAGAGTTCTTCAGAATTAGAGGAATTAAAAAACTTGGAAAACAAAAGATTTGAACTTGAAAAAACACTCATTGAATTAAAAAGTCAATCTGCTAATGCAGAACAAAACGAGAAAAGAACAAATGAAGAAATTGCAACAATTCAGGCTTCACAAGCAACTTTAATAAAAGACTTAGAATCAATTAACTCAGACATCAGTGCCGTTCAAGAAGATATCAAACAACTGAATTTTAAACTTGAAAATCTAGAAGAAGAAAAACAAAGAATAAACAATTTATTACAAACTGAAAAAGAAAATTTAATCGTTTCTAATAGAAAGTTAGATGCTTTTAATAATGAATACAATTTACTAAAAGACATGATAGACAATTTAGAGGGCTTTCCTGAGTCAGCTAAATTTTTATCAAAAAATTGGTCTAAAACCAAACCACTTTTATCTGACATAATTGAATGTCAAGAGGAATATAGAAGCGCAATAGAATCTTATTTAGATCCATATCTTTCTTATTTCGTTCTTGATTCAGTTGACGAAGCAAGAGAATCTATTGATCTCCTTAAGAAAGCTCAAAAAGGTAAATCACAATTTTTCATTCTTTCAAGTTTCGATAATTATGATTCAAACCAAATCAACCTTTCCCAATACGGTAAGGCCGCAATAAATGTTGTTAAAGCAGATTCTAAATATGATTCTCTTTTACACCATTTACTTTATAATGTTGTAATTGTAGATGATAACGAATTATTGAATGAAACCTTACCAGATGATAATCTGACTTATCTTTCAACATCAGGAAGCGCCAATAGGACAAAACACGCAATATCTGGTGGATCAGTTGGGTTGTTCGATGGCAAAAGAATTGGAAGACAAAAGGAGGTAGAAAAATTAAAATCTCGAATTGAAACAACAAAACAAGATATTTCAAATATTGAACTTCAGATAGCAGATTATAATTCTAAAATTGAAAACCTTGTCACTGATCAATTAAAAACTGAACTGCAAAAGAAAGAAGCATCTTTAAGACATTACGAAATAAGAAAAGCTGAAGTAGATACTAAAATCAATAACTCTAATAATATTGTTGACAGTTTAAAACTGAGAATCAATCAATACAACAGTATTGTTAATGAGAACTTGAGCCTAATCAAGAATATAACTGCAGATGTAGAAGAATCAATCACTCAGATTCATAATAAAAAAGCAGTTGTTGATAATCAATCTGGTATGATTGAACACATTTCGAAAAATTACGGCGAGATTAACAGCAAATTTAATACGGCTCAATTAGAATGGGTTAAACATAACAATGAGATCCAAAGTATTCAAAATGAAGTTCAATTTAGGAATCAACAGATTTCTGAATTAATGACCAAAATTGATTCTTCAAAAAATGAAACATTAGAACTTGACATCTCAATTATTGAGAATCAAAAGATTATTGAAAACGTCAACAAAAAACTGTTTGAGGAATATAAAATTAGAGATACTAAGAAAGCTGAGTTAAATGAGACTGAGCAGTTATTCTTTTCTACAAGGAATGTTATTTCTGAAAAAGAAGACAGCTTGCGTTCACTTAATCGCAAATTGCAAAATCAACAACTCACCATTAATGAATTAAAAGATAAATTAACAGGTGTTGAATTTGAATTAAGGTCAGCGCTAGAAAGATTAAAAATCGAATTCAATATTGATTTAAAATCTTTTGAAGTTGACATTACTGAAGAAGATGAACAAAATATTGAGCAGCTTACTGAAAGATATTTTAAAATTAAAAAACGATTAGATAATTACGGAGAAATAAATCCAATGGCTGTTGAAGCTTATGATGAAATTGTCCAACGTTTTGAAAACATGGAATCTCAAAGAGATGATATCATTGATGCCCGCACATCCCTAGAAGCAACTATAGCAGAAATAGATGGCGAAGCAACAAATATGTTTTTAGAATCTTTCCATAAAGTCAAAGACAATTTTAAAGAAGTATTTAGAAGCTTGTTTTCTTCTGAGGATGATTGTGACTTGGTCCTATTCAATCCAGAAAATCCATTAGAATCAAATATTGAAATTGTTGCAAAACCAAAAGGTAAAAGACCTAAGGTGTTGTCTCAACTTTCAGGCGGTGAAAAGACATTGACAGCTACTGCATTGTTGTTTTCATTATATCTGCTAAAGCCTGCTCCATTTTGTATTTTCGATGAGGTAGATGCACCACTTGATGATGTCAATACGCTTAAGTTTAGTAAACTAATCAGAAGATTCGCAGACGACTCTCAGTTTATTATTATTACACATAATAAGTCTACAATGGCAGCAATGGATATACTATATGGAGTTTATATGCAAGAGCAGGGGATATCTGGAATCACGAAAGTTGACTTCAGAGAATATGAACACAATGAAGTATTTCAACAAGCCAACATCTCATAAAAAAAGAGGCTCTATTTTTAAATAAAGCCTCTTCGGTGGTTTTAACAGTTGTAGTATCTAACTAACAAATAAGTTAACCTATATATTTCAAAGACTATGCCAATTAAAAAATTGGAATACCAATATTGAAAATTAACCTGCTAGGATTATCATCAAATGAAAAAGATTGTCCACCAATATTTATATGATCTCCAAATTCAGAAAAGTTACCTTCATATTCCAAACCAAGCTCTACATTACCCAAACCAATACAGAATCCTAATCTAAATCCATAGGTAGCTGTTTTAAATCTTTCATCGTAGCCTGAAATATCAAATAAATCAGAAGTCGAATTTAAGTTTAAATGTGCAACAGGTCCTATAAGGGCATTGACCATCAAGACATTAAACCCAAATAAGACTGGAATATCAAGATTTGTGAATGATTCTTCTTTGATATTGTCAAAAATGCCTCCGTTATCACCATTAAAAGTATATTTAACACTTGTCGTATTCAACATAAGACGAGGTTCTAAAGACACTGCTCCGAGCTTAAATTTAGCATAAATACCACCTTGAAAACCTAATTCAGCTTCAGTAAATTTAATCGACTCATCATTAGGAAGAATAATGTCTTTAGGATTTGATAAATCAAATGAATGGACACCCATTTTAACCCCAAAATCAATTTGAGAGATTAATGCGTTAGAAGAAGCAAACATTATGATTATTAAATATGCTATAGATTTTTTCATAATAGTAGATTTAATTCAACTAATAATTATAGTTTGTATATAGAAGTTATTGTATAAAACGAAAAATTGTGCCCAAAATGTTACTTACTAACTTTCTTTTATGAATTTATTACTTATAAACTAAAATAAATGTTAACATTTAGATGGTCTTAAACGCTATAATTATTGAGAAATAGAGATTCTATGACTAATATTGCAATTGAGAAAAGATAATGATAATAAAAGATATCGAATTTGTTGGCAGCTTTGAACATGAGCACCAATGTCCGAAAGACGGTCTTCCTGAATATGCATTTATCGGCAGATCAAATGTGGGTAAATCGTCGCTAATCAATGCACTATCTGGAAGAAAAGCCATAGCTAAAATTTCTTCTACGCCCGGTAAGACACAAACCATCAACTATTTCAGAGTTAATAATGCTTGGTACCTTGTTGATCTTCCAGGTTATGGATATGCTAAAATTTCCAAAACTCAACGTAAAAAATGGAAAGCAATGATTGAAAGGTATCTTCAAATTAGAGAAACACTTTTTTGTGTTTTTTCATTAATCGATAGTCGTCATGATTTACAAGCAATTGATTTAGAGTTTTTAAATTGGTTAGGTGACGCAAGAATTCCATTTGTCATTGGATTTACAAAAATTGATAAAGTTAAAAAGTCACAACAGCCAAAAAATATAAATTTACTGTTAAATTCACTTTCTGAATATTGGGATCCACTGCCTACTCATTTTGTTACAAGTGCAGAAGAGAATAGAGGGACAACTGAGATTTTAGATTTTATTGAAGAAATAAACAATAAGTAAGTTGGAAAGAAGTAAGCAAAAAACGCAAATCTTAGATCATATAATTCCAGAAATTGAAGACTGGCCCATTACGCGATTTAGTGATGACAGAGATGCATTTATTGAAAGACTTATTGACTTTACTTATGATAGATTATCCAAATCAGGACATTCACATTTAGACCTCTTAAACAAAACAGTTTACCTTGAAAGACAACGTGTTAAAAACATGCCTTGGAAGGTAGATCCACCAGACGAAAAACCTTACTGGAATTCTGTAACTAAAGAAGTAGATGCAACCAAAAATTCTGAAGAACCAGAACTCGAGCAAAAGAAAATACTGCGTCGGATTATTTTTAGGTATTCAGAAGAAATCGTAGGCTTTTTCATACCCAAAACTTTTAAATTTTCTAGGAAATTTTTGACTGCTTTTTATAAGCGATTGTTCAACAACGGGTGGGGTCGAGGTCATAAAGGCATTTGGGGCTCAAAAGAAGAAGTACAAAATAAGGTTAAAATTGATGGTTACTTAAAAGAAATAAGAAGCCTTTTCAAAAAAGGTACTGTCGTAATCGTACCAACACATTATAGTAATTTGGATTCAATAATGTTAGGATATGCTATTGATTCAAATATTGGAATTCCAGCCTTTGCTTATGGTGCTGGATTAAATCTTTTAGATTATGAAGTGATGGCATATTTTATAAATAGGCTTGGTGCTTACAGAGTTGATAGAAGAAAGAAAAATCCAATTTATTTAGAGACACTGAAAAGCATGGCGAGCTTATCGTTAATTGAAGGTATTAATCATATATTTTTCCCTGGTGGGACAAGATCAAGGTCTGGTGCAATTGAGGACAAGTTAAAATTAGGTTTGTTGAACTCTGTAATCGATGCTCAGAGGTATTGCATTTTAAACAACAAGCCACAAAAAATATTCGTCATTCCAGTTACACTAGGCTATCATTTCGTCCTTGAAGCAAGTAGCTTAATAGATCAACATCTAAGAGCGACTGGCCGAGAAAAATATATTAGAAAAACTAAAAAAGACTCCATTATAAAAACCATATGGAATTTTTTAATCTCACTCAGAAGAAATGATTCTGAAGTCTATGTTACAGTAGGACAACCAATGGACGTACTTGGTAATTACGTAAATGAAGAAGGGGAGAGCTATGATGACAGAGGAAATCCAATTGACTTGACAAAATACTTTTCAAAAGAAGATGTCCCAAATGCAGATACACAAAGAGAATCTGTCTACACCAAAATTTTAGCAACCAAAATTGTAGACAGCTTTAAGAAGGAAAATATGATTCTTTCTAGTCACATGTGCGCATACGCTGCTTTCAAATTAATAGAATCAAAGAATCCGGAATTAGATTTGTTTGATATTCTTAAAATCCCTCTTAAGGAAGTCAAAATTAAAAAAGAAGAATTAGCCGAAAAAATCAATTCAATTTTAATAAGCTTAAAAGGCAAACCCAATGTCAAGTTAGCGAGTATCTTTGACGAGGATATTCCTAATATAATAAATGACGGTGTATACCATTTAGGCATATATCATAAAAAGAAAGTACTTGTAGATCAAAACAATGGTTATATTAGCGTGAGCGATTTAAAACTTTTATACTTCTACCATAATAAAATGATTCATTATAATTACCTGCTAAACAATGGTGAGTAACCTTCATTAATCTAATTTCCACAATTGCCAGTTAACTATATTATATACGATTTAGAAGCTACATGTTGGTTAGGTAGACCTCCAAAAGGTTTTAATGAAATTATAGAAATTGGTGCTGTTCGTATCAATGAATATGGTGAAATATTAGGCACTTTTGAAAGATTTGTTAAACCAACTTTAAATCCAAAGCTTTCCGGATTTTGTAAAAAGCTTACCTCTATAAAACAAAATCAAATTGACATAGCTAGGACATTTCCAAAAGTTATCAGTGACTTTAAAGAATGGTCTGGGATGTATGAAAATGACTTTCACATTTGCTCTTGGGGTAATAATGATAGAAAGTTATTTTTAGATGAATGTTCAATTCATAAATTAGATTCGGAATGGGTAGACCATTGTTATAACCTGAAAAACCAATATGATAATTTAAATGGTGGAATCGTAAAAGGTAACCTAAAGAAGATTGTTATCAAAGAAGGATTTGAATTTACTGGTATTCAACATAGAGCAATTTCAGATGCAGAAAATTTAGCTAAGATTTTTCTGAAATATTTTGACGAATGGACTTTCATATAAAAAAGGCTTAAATAATTTTAAGCCTTTTTTATTAAGTATTATTTGGATTATTATTTAAAATCCCATTCCACCTCCAAATGCGCCCATTTGCTCTTGGAATTCTTGGAATGTCATTTTTTGATACCCAGATGTATTAATTTCAAATACGCTTGCATCAATTTCAGTTTTAAGTTCAGTTGCAGTATATGTCATTGACATTTGCTCCATTTCCATTATGTATTCAAGTGGAAAACCATCTAAATCGATACCTTGTAAACCTTGAATTAACTCATTGCTGGCTTTAATATCTCTAGACACATACATTGAAAAATCCATAGGAAATTCTTCATCGCCTGAGATCGTTGCTTTAATACATTTATAACCTAAGATTTCTTTAGTATCATCTTCATCATAAGAAATATCTAGACTTTCAACCAATTCTTTTTGGTCTGCTTCCATCGCTGCTCTTTCTTCTTTGGTGCTTTCAACCATCATTTTTTGGCCCATCGCATCAAATAAAAAAGTCAGATGTTCATCAGCATTGTTTACTAATGACTTTATTTTAATCATTCCGCCCATCATATTTGCGGTAACCAATGACTTCTCTTTACTAAAAGTATAAACAGTTTCAGTCCCTTTCATCATTTCCAATTGTGCAGCCACTTGCTCATTGTCTGAAGATACCTCAGATATTTCCATTTTAATTAAGCCTTCAGAAAGTTCTTGTGCTGTAATCTGGAATGACATTAAAAACAGTGCAGAATATAATACGTACGTGAATTTTTTCATTTAAAATTGATTTAATTATTAATAGCTCACAAATGTATAATGAATATTAGACAGATGTGGTTCTAAATAGCATGATTTTTAGATCAAATTAATATTTATAACGTTTAAATGTTAAAGTTACACTATTAAAAAAAGCCCCAAGATTAAAGCTAAGTTTTGAATTTACTTTGATATTTTTTAAATATCTGCTTATTAATAGAAAAGGCTTATAATGTGTGAACTCTCTCGTCAAAATCAGCAATAACGCTATTCCAATCATACTTCTTTAGAATATTTCGAATTTTTTCATGATTTAGCGTTGTTTTGGAATTTATCCTATCAATTGTTAATTGTAAAAGCTCGGCTTCATCATTATAATATGAGAACCCACAGTCTTTATAAATTTCTTCGTAGACCATATTTGAAGGCAAAATAGGGTAGACACCACAATAAACAGCCTCCATCAAACTTAAACCAAAAAAATCGTGGTTTGAAGTCATTGGAATTAAATCACAATCTGATATTTCCTTTATATATTCTGAATAAGAATCAAGTTTCCCATTGAAAACAATTTCATTATTAAATTCTTTATTTATCGTTTGATATATTTTAGATTCTGATTCAACATTTGTTAGCTTAAGCTTGAAATCAACTTTTTCCGCTTTTAAGTTTCTTAATAACTTTAGAAAGCCTTGAGGGTTTTTGTCTGCTTTCCATCTGTGATTCCAAAGAAGAGTAGGCATCGGATTTTTTATGTAAGGTTTCTTTAAAAGTATACTGTTTATAAAATTCATATCAATGCCCAGATACAAGACATCTGATTTTGATTCAATTATATCAACGGACGCCAGATGGTTATAATCTGGCATTTTGCTTAATAATTCCTTAGCTGCATTTAGAAAAACAGATTTATGAAAATGAGAATTAAATAAAATAAAATCAGCAACCAAACAAGATTTAAAATTGAGATACCCATAGCTTAAATCGAATTCTTTTTCTTTGTCTAACATTGATTTGGGATAAGTCAATTGATTTTCATGCATATAGAAAAGTATCTTAACACGACTATATTTTTCTGGTAAAAGAGATTTGAAAAATGAGAGATCTATTAAATCACTGACAATAAATAAATCTGGAACAGGAATATTAGATTTTATGATTTGCGAATTAATCTCCAATGCAGAACCTTGCATTCTCCATTTCCAATGTTTTGCCGATAAGGTGAAAACTGTAAAATTATGTTTTGACCATTTCACTAAATTGTCTGCCCAATATTTATGGGAGCCACCATAGAAAGGTTCTATTAAACAAATATTCATATAGGTAGGGCTGTATTAAGGAGAATCCTATTTAACATAATATAAATTATAGGCAAAAAGAATCATTAAGCTCCATTAATAATCGTTGTTACTTTGCAGTCACCTCAAATATCAGTTACTAACGTCTGATAAATTTACCAGAACAACCTAATACAGAAGTTGTAATTTCATTACCCTCTAATTGTGCCTCTCCAGAAATTCCAAAGAATGGATCAGTAAAAGTAAGATTGCAACCAGTAACTTCAACCTCGACACCATCAAAATCAATTGTGTTAGTTGATGTACCTGTAGAAATTGTAATACTTGAATTAAGTGATAGATCTGGATCCGAACAATCTTCAGAATTAGGATCTAAATCATATACACCAATCCAATCTGCGACAATACAATCATCATCACTCCCACAAGACATTATTACTGTAACTGAAATTAAAAGCAAAAAGAATTTCAACATTTTCATTATTACTATTTTATTGGAACTATGAATAGGCACAAAAAAAACTAGTGCCGGTAGAGATACCTGACACTAGCCAATCATTATAGAACAACTTCCATTAGTCTCTCAAATATAATAACTTTTAAATAAAAGAAAAACTAAAATTCAAAATATTTTGAAAGCTCAGTCTTTTTTATAGACTTTTTGTTGCTAATCAAGCTGTTTTGTTTAGTAAGTAAAGCTAATGTCTGGCGAATTCTCTTAACTGTATAATAATGAAGCTTAATAATATCAGGTTGTTTAGATTTTGAAAACTTCGTTATTGACCGTTTAAGTAAGACATTTAGAAATAAAGAATACTTCTTTTCGGCTTCTTCAACGCCTTCTTCTAGAATTGAAATTAAATAATAGTTACAGTTAATTGTTTTCTGGTCTTCAAATACATCTTCAATATCATCGTTGATTTCTGTCACTAGGTCGTATATCCTCCAATCTGATAGTTTTATAACATTATCATCGTTTTTATACTTGTCATAGATGATTTCACGTAATAACCTGACATCGCAAGATTTATAGTAATAAAAGTATTCTAAGCTTATCCTTGTGGGTAATTTATACGACCTTAATTGTGACTCATGCAACTCATATCTTTTGATGTGGCTTGTCATTTTCTCTATCTGATCATGATCATAACCAAGCTTTGCAATGCTGTTATTTATTGCCTTCCAATACTTACTTAATTTCTTAGGCTTTAGTTTCCAATTTTGCTCTAAATAGCCATCCAAATTGTATATTTTTTCTTGAATTTTAACAAGTTTGGGCATGAGCGATTTCCTTTCTTTTTTTCCCAGAAAGCTTAATAAAAAGGGCAGTTTCCTATATTCAAACAGGTCATTTATCTTATTCTCCATCAATCAGTTAGAATTTTATTTTTTTGCTTAATTAGTTGTTCAATATTATTTGTATTCTTTTCATCCTCCCCTTTCAACCCCAGTAGAATTCGTTGAATTTTATCTACAACGGATTCAACATTAGCCATCGTACTTTTAATTTTTTGCTGAATAATCCAATCAGAGATCAGATTATCAAAAAAGAAATCAGTAAACTGGCCAAATTGAGCGCGAGACAAATCAAATTTTATGTAATTATCGCCAAGATCAGCCAGTTCTTTTGAAAACATGTCTAGTCGGACTTGAGCGGCTGTTAAATTTTTAATGGCATAATCAATGGCATTATTTTTTACATATCCGCGTCTTCTTGAATGATTTGTATTTTGCCATTTGCCCCAATCTCTAGCCTTTCTGAGATATGAGATCACAACATTTAAAAGTTTTAAGCTATTTTCTCCTTCAATAACAGCTTCGGAGATTTCTTTTCTTATGGTGTATGATCTTTGAATCTGATTTAAGATGTTCTCCAAGTTTGCTTTTACAGCTATATTATCAGATCTGAGGATCTCGCTTTTACGCATATCCATAAGTTGTTTTAACTCAGTTTTGACTTCATCTATATTCTTAGCTTTTTTAGATAATAAGTCTCTTTCGAATTCTAACAGCTCTACCCTTTTACAATATTCTTTGTATTTTAATGAAACCTCTAAATACTCTTGTCTCTCCTTTTCTAACTGCTCATACTTACTGCCTAACACCTTGTGAAACAAAGACTTAACACTTGTTCCTTCTAATTTTTCTATGTCCTTTAATTCTTTCTCTAAGTTCTTTTCATACACCCTAATTTTGGAATTCATTTCACTAATTTTGTCTTCAATATCCACTAGGTGAGCATTTACCTTTTCCAACTTGGTAAATTCATTCAGTTTCTCCTGAATTTGTTCTTGTAAATGCGTGATATTTTCCAAAACAATTATCTTTAAATTGATAAAAATATATTAATTATTAATCAAGTTTAAATTATATAGTATCTAAAAAGAAATCTATCAAATCTTGTCGTATATTTAAAAAGAATAAAAAAAATTAAATGGGAATTATAAGTGATTTAAAAAAACTATTTTTTGGAGCTTCATCGGTTGCAAAATCAGCCAGTTCAAATGCTGGAGAATTCATTAAGGAAGAAGGAAGTGAGCTGTTATCTAAAGCCAAGGATTTAGGTGAAAAATCTGGAGAAGCAATAGCACAAAAAACATCTGGTTTAAAAGATTCAATTTTAGAAAATTCTAAAGAGCTTGTTGAAAAAGCTAAAGAAAAAGTCTCAGAAATAGGAGATAGTCCTGTCATTGAAAAAATAGGAGATATCGGAGAAGAAGTTGGAAATAAAATTTTTGATACTGGGGAAGAATTATTTCAAAAAGCAAAAGAAAAAGTTTCTGAATTAACAGATAGTCCAGCTGTAGAAAAAATGGGCGACATTAGTGAAAATGTTGGAGGCAAGGTATTAGATAAAGGAGAACAATTGGTTGAGAAGGCTAAAGAAGTTTCTGAAAATGTAGGTGGAAAAGTCCTCGATCAAGGTGAAAAGTTTATGGATAAATCTAAGGACTTAAGCCAAGATGTAGGAGAAAAACTTTTAGAAGTTAAAGATGATATTGTTGAAAAAGCATCTGAATTGGCATCAAAAGCTAAAGACAAATTAGATGAGACAATGGATAAAGCAGATGCATGGGCCGAAGCAGAGAAAGCTAAACCTAAAAAAGAATTTGCAGATGAAACACTAACAACCGGTGATTCCTTGTTAAAGGATACAGATGATTTCTTTTCGAAAGCTGATAAATTCGCTTCCGGTGAATATGATTCGTTTTCTGAAGGAAAAATAACTATTGAAGACAAAAAGGCTGATCTTCCTCCCAAAGAGATTGATAAAGCCACAAATTTTGATGATCTTGATGGAGATGGCAATGAAATTATAGATGATGCCATTATTGATCCTGAATAATTTTATTTATCAGGCAGCATATTGACAATGAATAGTATCTTAAAAATATAGAGACCATAATGTCGCCCTTAAATTTGAATGCACATACCGAAAAGGAGCTTGTAAGCCTTTGTTTGAAAGGTAATAGAACTGCATGCCAACAGGTCTTTAGCTTGTATTCAAAAAAAATGATGGCATTATGTTACAGATTTGCAAGGGACAAAAGTGAAGCGGAAGACATGCTTCAAGAAGGTTTTGTAAGAGTTTTTGATAAGTTGGATTTGTTTAGTGGAGAAGGGTCATTAGAATCTTGGATGAGAAGAGTCATGATAAATAATGCCCTTAAATACAAACAAAAATATGTTACACGGTTTAATTATTCTGAGATTGAAAACTATCATGTACATGATCCAAGTCCTTCGATAATAGATGAATTATCTGAAGGGGAGATTTTGGATGTGATCACTACCCTCCCAGATGGATATAGAACCGTTTTTAACCTTTATGTTATCGAAGGATATAGTCACAAAGAAATTGCAGATTTATTAAATATTGGAGAAAGTACTTCTCGTTCACAGTTAGTTAAAGCCAGAACATTGTTGAGAGATAAATTAACTAAAATAATCAGATTAGCAGGTTGAAAAATTTTGATGAAAATATAAGAGATAAGGTTTTTAATTCTGAAATGGATGTTTCTGATCACATTTGGGATTATATAGATTCTCAAATAAGTACAAAAAATGAAAGATCAAGATATTGGCTCTTTTTCTTTGGCAGTATCATTCTACTTCCCATTTTATTTATTGGTACTTATTATGTTAATAACAATAACCTTTCAAATTCAGAATCAATTGTGGTCGCCAAGGATGTGAGCCAAGACAATATTTTACCTCATGCCGAAATCGCCTTAGACGGCTTGGAATCTTTAATCGAAGAGCGATTAACTGATGACCTCTCCCCTATTGCCAAATCGAACAAAATTAGTCCACTGGTAAGTCAAAGCAGGAAGTCATTAAACCTTGGATTTCAGATTGCCAGTTTTAGAAAACAAAAGAAAGAAAATAACAATCTTCAAGTCATTAAGAATAATCCAACGAAGAAGTTTAATGCATTCTATTCACCATATATTGCTGAAAGATCTGCTAGCCCTCTGGATTTATTTGCCGCTAAGACACAATGTCCAACTTTTCAAGCGCAAGGTAATTTTTCATCTATGTATACTTATGTAAATACCTCAGGCTATTATCCAATCATGATATTAAGTAGTGCTGGCGATGATGTTGGAGATTTTATAGCTAAACGTAAAAATTCTGAATCTTCATTGGTTTCATTTTCATTTGATGCAGGACTAGGTTTTGACTATCATGAAAATTGGTTTGTTGAAACCGGATTGTCATACAATCAAACAAATGTCAAATTTTACAACAGAAAAGAAGACGTGATAAAGAACACTTTGAGGATTGTAGAGACAACCTTAATCGACAATATCAGTGGTGATGAATATACTCAGATTGACACCTTTATTGATCAAGAAATTGGAGTGACAGAAACTGCTTCACTTAACACATTCAAACAAATTGATATTCCACTGCATATCGGATATAGGCTACCAGTTAGCAGAGTATTTGACCTGGCTGTTTCAGCTGGTGTCGTTGTAAACTTAAAAACTTTTAGCAAAGGATATATTGTTGATTCAAGTGGCGTTCCATATGAATTTACGAATCAAGCAAATACTGACAATTTGTTTAAAACTCAAGTCGGGCTGAGTTATACAGGACGATTTAATTTAGAAACAGAAATTTACCCCGATTTATATTTAAATGGTGGATTGAATTTAAGATATACTGGTGGCAATTTCAACAGTGTATCCAATACAGTTAACCAAAGATTTTTCAATGTTGGCTTAGGTGTCGGCATGCGTTATAAAATTTAAGAATACCGATTAAATTAAATATATTAATGAGAAAATACATTTTCATATTAGTTGCAACATGTCTGATTTCTTGTGTTAAAGAAAGGGATCAATTCATTCCCAATAATGAAGACTACCCTACTAATGCATTGAAATCACTTATTCCTTCAAAATCACTTCAAGTTAACTTGAAACATAATAAGGCTTACGAACTCACTACTGCTAATAATTCGTATCTAGAAATTGATAATGGCGTTTTCGCAGCATCTCTAGAAAACAATTCAAGCTATGATCTGAAGGTTATCGAATTAACAAGCTATGTTGATTACATATTGCAAAACGTAGACCATGAATCAAACATTGGGATCACCAACACTTTGTATTCATTCTATATTTCAGCTGAACAAGATGGAAACCCGCTTGATGTCCAAGAAGGCAAGTCTATGAAAATCAGATTTACAAGTGAAAATATGGGAAGTAACTTGGCTTTAGGATATGGTCAATTAAAAGACAATATTTTAAAATGGGATTATTACTCAAGTAATTTAAATTCTAGAGTATCATATATTGCATGGGAAACCATTGATGAAAATGGACAAATGAAAACAGAGTATGGTTACGAAATAATTGTAAATAGCCAAGGATGGTACTCACTAGTCACTAAGGAAGGCGTTTCAAATGCTGGAAGCTCTATTTGCTTGAACTACAATCCAATTTATACCAACGAAAATACAGCGTCGTATTTATTGATGAATGATAAAAACTACATCTCGAAATTAAAAATGATCAATGATAACAGTTCATCATTTTGCCTTTGGGATTTACCTGCAACTGATGAAGATCCATATACCATTATCAGTATCTCCAAGACCGAAGATGGCCAATACCATTACTTCAAAACAGACGTCGAAATGGATGGCAGTGCTGATGAAATAAATGTTTTTCCATCTGAACTTAATTTTGATGAATTAAGAACAGAATTAGAAAAATTATAAACTTTACAAGAACTGAGTTAAGTTAGCTTCACTGTAATTTATTGATTTCAATACCTTGTTATCGCTTGTGCGGTACACTAAAAACTCATCTCCTTTAGCAACAATATGAGAAGCCGTACCGTCTTTGTTAAAATAATGTTCTTGAGTTGCCTGAGCTTCTTCAATTGACTTACAAGTTTTACTCATGTTCGATCTTTGAACTTCTTCAAACATGTCTTTAAACTTTTCACCAAACCCAAATTCAAGTATAGCACCTGACAAGACATATTGTATATCACAGAATGCATCGATCACTTCAACCAAATCATTTGAATTAATAGCTTCCTTCAATTCATCAAGTTCTTCCTCTAATAAATTTATCCTCAATTCACATCTTTCTTTTGATGGAATTGTAGGTGTATCTAATACGGGTAAATTAAATGTATCATGAAATTCAGACACATCATTTAAGGGGTTTGGTTCTTTAAATTTCTTTATCACTGATTAATTTTTAATATATAAAGTTTTTATAATACTTATTTGTTCAAAAATGAATTAAAAGCTTCTATATTTTTTTCAGCCAACTTTTTAAATTCAAAATTATTAAGAATAAAATTCTTAGCTTTTTCTGAAACTTCAATTAATTTATTTGGATCTTGTAATAAGGATTTTATTTGCTTTTCAAATTCTTCAAATGATTCAAAAATAAATCCTTCTACTCCATTTGAAATACTAATGCCTTCAAAGCCTTTTTTAGTTGATAATACAACTTTTCCCATTGCCATACTCTCTAAAATCTTAATTCTTATCCCACTTCCTGATAGTAATGGCACGACAATTATATCCAGATTTTCTAAAAAGTTTTTTGCACTGCTCACTTCACCATGATACACCACATTCTTATATTGTATTTCTTTAAGACTTGGGTCTGGATTTCGACCAGCCAGATGAAATTCTAGATTCTCAAAAGTATCTGCTAATGGCTTCCAAATAGTATTAAAAAACCATTTTAATCCTTCAATATTTGGCTTCCAATCTAATGAGCCAATATATCCCAATTTGATACTTGGATTTAGCTTAGATAACGAGACTTCGTATTTGGCTATATCGATTCCTACAGGAGATAACAAGATGTCCCCGTGATAACCAATGTCAATATATTTTGAATAATCGGTATGGCTAATTGGCAGAAGTAAATCGTATTTATCGAACTGATTTAGTTCATAATTATAAAGCCTTTTGCTACACAGGTTGTAATACCATTTCAGAAGTGGATTCGTATTTGATTCAGAAAGATTTTTCCAAATTTCATATTCATGATTATGAGACCTCATCACAATTATGGGCTCAGATTTTGTTCTCAAAATATCAATATATGGCGCCATATATAGCGATTCCAATTGAATGACGTCAAACTTATTTTCGCTAAGTAATTTTATCAGTTTTTGTCGAAAGGCATCATCATCAAATCTTTCTATGTTGTATGAAGTCTTTTTAAACAGGTTAAAAAACGCTTTAACTGGACTGATACTATTATCTAGAAATGAGGTGATAACATTTTTATAATGAGAAATACCTTCAGGAAATAAGGAGACATCCGCAAAATGCTTTTTCGTATTCATCGAAAGCAAAGTCACTTCACAACCAAGTTCTGCGTAGCCACGACTGCTTGAAAGGACAGCAATTGACTCACCATCTTTAGGCGGATTTGGAAACTTTTTAACCAATTGCAGTATTTTCATTTAATCTTTACTTCAAAGCGAATGTATTAAAATTAATTTTAATAGTTTAGTCCTATGTTAATAGCAAAAAACATCCATAAGGCTTATAACGATTTAGAGGTCTTAAAAGGAGTCGATTTAAGCATTCCAGAAGCCTCAATTACAAGTATAGTTGGTAAATCTGGAACAGGAAAAAGTACATTATTACATATTTTAGGGTCTCTTGACCGACCAGATAATGGAAAAGTTGAAATTGATGGCATAGATATATATAAATTAAATGCTAAAAAACTTTCTAAATTCAGAAACGAGAAGATTGGTTTTATATTTCAATTTCACCATCTTATACCTGAATTTACCGCTCTTGAAAATGTAGCCATTCCAGCATTAATTAACAATACAGGCAAGAGAGAAGCTATGAAAATGGCTAATGAACTTTTAGATTACTTAGGTCTATCTGATCGAATTTCTCATAAGCCAAACGAATTATCAGGTGGTGAACAACAACGCGTGGCTGTAGCAAGGGCATTGATTAATAAGCCGAAAATCATTTTTGCAGATGAGCCTACAGGTAATTTAGACACCCAAACTTCAATAGAATTGCATGATTTGATTGTCAGATTAAAAAATGAATTTGCTCATACTTTCGTCATTGTTACCCACAATTTAGATTTGGCAAAGATGAGTGACCGCAGCATAGAAATGAAAGATGGATTCATCTTAAAGCAATAACCAACCTTGAATTTTAATTTAAAATATTTTCCACTTTTTCGATCTCTCATTTCGATGATGGCATGGCTGCCTATATTTTTCATGTACTTCAGTCAGGTCATTCCGCTTAATCAGGTATTAATTCTTGAAGCACTATATTATATCAGTGTTGTTGTTTTAGAGATTCCTTCAGGATATTTTTCCGATGTTATTGGAAGAAGAACAACACTAATAATTTCATCTCTTAGCTTTACAATCTCTTACATCATTTTTGGTTTTATAGATCCAACGTTCATATCTCTACTTGTCGCGCAAATTTTTCTTGCCTGTGGAATGTCTTTTTTATCTGGTACTGACACCAGTTTTTACTACGAAACACTTAAAGAATTAAATCTAACAGATCAATATGTTAATTATGCTGCGAAGGTTGAAAGTCAAAAACAAATTGCGAGTGCTGTAGCTGTTTTGTCTGGAGGATTGGCTGGATATTTTCATTTAAATTGGGCCTATATTTTATCTTTCATATTTGTAATACCTACACTTTTTCTCACTTTTAAATTTAAAGAACCTTTAGCTTCAGATAAAGCGAACCAAAAGCTTCAATTTTTCAGTCAAATAAAAGCTTTAGGAAATGAGCTCAAACAGCGGGAATTAAGATGGTTATTAATGTTTTCATTATTTCTATTCATTCTAGCGCATATACCTTATGAATTTTACCAGCCATATTTACAATTATTGGAAACGAATGACTTGAGTTTTGGATTTAATGCTGCCATATTTTCAGGAATTATATTTGCGATTACAAGATTGATTGGAGGCTATGCTGCACACAAAAGTCCAGCTTGGTTAAATCGATATGGTCTTAAAAAATTGTGCTTTATTGCGTTAGGTTTACAACTGATCATTATAAGTTTAATGGGATTTATACTTCATATTGGCATTGTACTTATTGTGCTGTTACGAAGTTTTTCAATGTCTTTAGTTGCTGCTCCTATAAATGCTGAAATAGCCCCTAGAGTAAAAGAAAGTAACAGAGCAAGTTATTTTTCTTTCCAGAGCCTACTTTCCAGGCTTTCCTATTCATTAACTTTAGTATTTCTCTCATTTATAGCAGGATCAAACACCAATAATTGGTCAAGCCTATCTACTATACTCATTGTGACTTCGATAATAGGAGTTTTGTTTTTTGTCCCATTGATCATGATCAAAGCAGGAAACTTGTTTAATACTAATTCCAGGTTTTAATGTGAATGCAAGGTTGGATATAATTATGTTCTAAAACCAATTTTTTATCTTCATCCAGATATGGATTAAAAATCAACTCTAGAGGCGCTTCAGCCAATTCAGGAATCCAATGTCTAATGTATTTCGCTTCAGGGTCATAACGTTGTGCTTGAGTCGCAATATTAAAGTACCTGTTTTCACGTGGATCATTACCTATGCCAGCGAGATAATTCCAATTGCCATAATTACTACATGGATCATAATCCAAAAGTAAACTTTCAAAATGATCAGCACCTAATTGCCAGTTTATTTTTAAATCCTTAATTAGAAAAGACGCTACATTTTGTCTTCCTCTATTTGACATAAATCCGGTTGCTTTTAACTCACGCATATTCGCATCTATAAATGGTATTCCGGTATTTCCATTTTTCCACTTTTCCAATAACTCAGACTTATCATAACTTTTTAATTCTTTACCTCCTTTAAGTCCATTCTTTTTAAAGATGGCATTTCCATGCTTTTTAGCCATAAAGCGAAAGAAATCTCTCCACAGTAATTCAAAAATCAACCAATAAGTGGATTTATTCTTTACACGCTCATTTTCGTATTTCTTTACTTCATTAAATATCTTTTTAGGAGATAGGCATCCAGCAGATAAGTAGGCTGAAAACTTACTTGAAAAATCCCTGCCAAGCAGCTGATTCCTCGTTTCCTTATAAGTAGCGATTAGATCCGTTTCCCATAGATAATAATTCAAAGATTTTAGTGCCTCTGTTTCACCACCTCTATAAACTGGAATATAATCTACATCAAATCCAAAATCTTTCAATGATGGAATATCACCATATTCAACTTCTGAAACTGAATGTGGAATTTTTTCAGTTGGGGGATCAAATGGTTCCCTAATAGGTACATATTTCTCGACTTCTTTTCTAAAATTAGAGAATATGTCAGGACAATGAGAAATTGGAAATGGCAAATCTGCAGTATAGTATAACATCTTTCCTCTGTAATACCGCATCTCCTGTCCTATAAGCCAGAGATTTTTTTCTAGTTCATCCTGAACGTCTAATTCCTCTTGTGTTCTTTCACGGTTGCAATAGACATAACTGGTTTTTAATTGACTAGCTATTTCAGGAATGATCTCTTCTGGTTTACCGATACGAACATAAAGGTTGCTAGACAAATTTTTAAACTTTTCTCTTAGGTCTTTTACACTATCAATAATAAATTGACATCTCTGATAAGATGTTTTTCTAGATCCGAACCTACTTTTCCCTAAGAATATCCGCTCATCAAAAATAAAGATTGGTATAATCTCGTCATTATGGCCCAATGCATCAACCAAAGCTTCATTATCATGAAGTCTCAAATCATTGCGAAACCATATTATTGACTTTTTCATATTTAGAAACGAAATAAATAATAAAGCATTACTTATGATAGTTTTTTGCTTGTAAATTTGAAACAAAATTTAATCTAGAAAGTTTTAAATATAACAACTTGTTATGCAAATAAATATTAAAAATACAGCATTACTATTCTTTATAATGTTATTGGGTATTCTTTGCAAACCTGATTTAAGCAATCCGAAAGTTGAAGCACTTTACACTGAGGTGATTGCAATTCATGATGAGGTAATGCCCAAAATGAGTACCATCCACAAGCTCAAAAAGAAACTGAAAAAAATTGAAAACGGAGTCGTAACTAAAGTTTTGATTGATAACTTAGATAAAGCTGACGAAGGCATGATGCAATGGATGGAGGACTTTGCTGTTTTTAAAAAAATGGATGATAAATCAGATGAAGAAAAAATAAAATTCCTTGAAGAAGAAAAGGAAAAGATTACCAAGGTAAGTGTCAATATGAAATCATCAATATCGATAGCTGAAGCTTATTTAAATAACCAACAAGATTCAAAATGAAATTAAGCACTTTTACTTCATTAATATGCGCGCTTATATATCTAATCTCCTGTTCTGTTGATCAACAGAAATTACCTATTCTAGGGAGAATGAATATTGAAGGCACAGATACAATTCTACATAAAATTCCGAAATTCAATTTCATAAACCAAGACTCAAATTACGTTACCAATCAAGATTTAGAGCCATACATTTATGTTTCAGATTTCTTCTTCATTTCTTGTCCTTCAATTTGTCCACTAGTGAAAAAACAAATGTTGAGGGTTTATGAAAAGTATAAGGACAATCCAAAAATTAAAATGGTGAGCCACACCATCGATCCTAAACGAGACACACCAAAGAAATTATCTAAATATGCTGAAAAATTAAAAATTGATACAGACAAATGGATGTTTTTAACTGGAGACAAGGGTGAAATATTGGATATTGCAGATGACTATTTTGTAGCCGCTTTTGAAGATGCAGATGCACCTGGTGGATTTGATCATTCTGGAAAAATAATATTGACTGATACCAAAGGTCACATCAGAGCATTCGCTGAAGGCACAGATTCTGATGACGTTACTGATTTTTTAAAAGACATCGATTTGTTATTGAAGGAATATGAATAAGATCCTTTCATTTATAATAGTATTGAGCCTTTTGAATTCCTGTAATTATGTCAATTATCAACAAGGACAAGATCTATATAAAACAAATTGTGCCACCTGTCATATGCCTGATGGATCTGGTGTAAATGAGCTTTACCCTTCACTTAATAACCTTGACCAAAACTCATTTAACTTGTCAGAAATGCCATGTATTATTAGAAATGGTTTAGGTAACGAATTAAGCTTGATTCAAATGTCTGGCTTAGAGCATTTATCAGAAGTTGAAATAAACAACATTGTTAATTATGTTTTAAATGACATGAACAATCTATCTTTGGAATTTACTATTCAACAAACTGAGGAAACATTAAAGGACTGCAGTGAATGAAAAGATCGATAACATCACAAGTAAGAATACGACGATCACCAAAAGATATTATTGATGCGTTAGTCAATTTAGATAAACTAAAAGAATGGTGGGGAGTAGATTCTGGATTAATTCAAAAAAAAGATGGTGGATTATATACTTTAACTTGGATGCGAAATGAAGACGGCATTAAATTCATATCTTCAGGACAAATTAATTTATACAATTTCAGATCTCACCTATATTTAGAAAAGGTCGTTTATTTAAACTATCAAAAACCGATATTAGGTCCTTTTACGATAAAGTATGATGTTACAGAAAAAGACACCTATTCTCTTTTAACAGTAGTCCAAGGAGGATTTGAAAAAGGAGGTGTTTGGGATTGGTATTTTGACGCGACATCTGAAGGATGGGGCCAAGCTTTAAGTATGTTGAAAATGTATCTAGAAAAAGAAATAAATTAGGCAGCAAATTTCTTTTTCCTAATATAGTTGAATGCTAATCCACCGAGCACCACAATCATTAATGGAAGTATGATATTGATCAATTGCCACTTTAGCTTATTCTCTCGAATTTCAACATTATCCAGTAATCTCACTTTTAAGTTTTTACTTCTTGAATCAACTAAACCATAATCATCTATTAGGTAGTCAATCGCGTTAATTATAAAATCTTGGTTTCCTTCATATACATAGCCTTCCCATTTATTAAATCCTAGCGGACTGATCCTGTTTGATTTGGCATCATATAAGTTTTTAATAATGTCAGAATCTGTAACAAATATCTGTGATGTTGGTTTGCTTTTTTCGACAAACGATGCATCAATATTTTTGAGCGTTTCGGACATTGCAGAAGAAACTCTGTTCTTAAAAAACGATTCAAATTCACCTTCAACTATAACAGCTGTCGGAAGGTATGATTTATTATAGGCTTCTATCTTTTGTTCGATTCGCATTATTTCAAACGAGATATTAATTGAAGGATAAACCTGATATCGGCTGTATCTTGAACTTGTCAAGAGTGGTGTACTCATTAAATTGCCTCTTGTATCTAAAAGCTCAATAGTAGAGGGAAAAGTCGACGCTACCCTATCGATGTTTTTGACTATTGGGTTTTCAGGATTGGGCACTAATAAAGGATGATAGACCCAAGAAAAAAGTTGTTGTTGAGGTTTGCCTCCAGAATAACCATAAACTTGAGGTAGTTTGGTATTTTCTAAATCCAAAACCACATTCTTATTTAATCTGACACCATATTTAAAAAACAGGTCGTCTAAACCATGGTTAATCGGTTTGGGCAAATAATTTTTGTTTACAGAAATACTGTCAAGGTCGATATAAAATTGATCTATAAACCAAATTACTTTACCGCCATTCATGATGTACTGATCTATTATAAATCTATTGCGTAAACTAATTTCTTGTGTAGGTCGGGCAACTATCAAAACATCAACATTTTGACTTATTTGAAAAGTGCTGTCAAGATTAATTCGGTTGGTTGCCATTGTTTTAGAAAGCATTGTTTCTAACATAGCTGTTTGCTCCTCAATAAGTTCACCATTACCCTTTGTGAAAACGATATTAGGAACTCTTTTTGAAATCAGCTTTTGAATATTACTCGCAAACTTATATTCTAATAAAACAACAGATCTGTTAATTGCCATCGTTTCATCTTCGCCTCTTTGAATACCTTCTAATAGATTGACAGGAATCCTTCTGTTTCCCAGGTTGATAATGGCATAAGGATAGATTAACTTTTCTACTCTTTGATCTTTTTCCTGAATGAAAATGGTACGAGGAATAATACCATCTTTTCTAAGGTTTTCTTTTACTGAATTTGCTTCTTTTACAGTGCCATCAGAAGGATTAGAAATAATAAAATCAATATTTGAATTGATAGATTTAAATTGTTTGAGTAATTCTAAAACGCGATTTTGCAACATAACAAATTGCGCGTCTAAATCACCAGACAGTAAAACTTCAATCAGAACTTTTTCATCAACATCTTCTAAAAGTTGTTCGGTTGATTCTTCAAGTGTAAATATTTTATCTTCTGTAAGGTCAGCGTAAATATTAAATTTACCACTCAGCAAGTTGATAACTAATAAAATAGCCAACACGACGAGTACCTGGATAATATTTTGAAAATTCATTTTCATTTAAACTTTATTTCTTCTTCCAAGTGACAATGAGGTGAGATAAAGAAAAAATATAATCAAAGAGAAAAAATAGATAACATCTTTTGAGTCGATTCTTCCTTTACTGATATTATCATAATGAAAAGCTATGCCTAAACTTTTAATGATGCTGTCAGTCTTTCCATAAAATGCAGACAGATTACTGATAAAGTCAAATGCCCAAAAGAAGCAAAAACATAAAAAGGTCGAAACAATGAAGGAAACAATTTGATTAGAAGTTAAACTTGAAACAAAAATGCCAATAGAAACAAATACAGCACCTAATAAAAACAATCCAATATACGATCCGATGACGCCTCCATTATCTATATTGCCAATTGGCGAACCTAATTGGTAAACGCTATAATAGTAAATTAAGGTTGGTAACAAGGCAAACAAAACCAATGTCACAGAAGCTAAGTACTTGCCTAGGATTATTTCAATATCAGTAATTGGTTTTGTCATCAAAAATTCAAGCGTTTGTTTTTGTTTTTCTTCTGCAAAACTTTGCATTGTAATTGCAGGAATTAAAAACATAAACACAATTGGTCCAATGGAAAACAATTGGCCTAAACTGGCATAGTTGTAACTTAAAATGCTGGTCTCAGAAAAAACCCACATAAACAAACTTGTGAGCAGCAAAAATATAATCAGGACAAAGTAACCTGTCAGATTACTAAAAAAGCTAGATATTTCTTTGAGATAGATGCTTTTCAAATTAATTTTTTTTAGTTACTTCTTTAAATACATCTTCAAGTGAAGATCCTTTACTTTTCATTTCAAGAATTTTATTTTCTTGCTTTACAGCTAAATCAAATATCAGTGAACGGATATCATTTTCACCGTTATAACTAATTTCAAACAATCGTTTATTTTCTTGTTTTATCCTCACATTATCCAAGTGGTTATGCAAAACTTCTTCAGAAATATTATTCAGAAATTCAACAAGTACTTTTTGGCTTTGTACTGTATTTTCTGTTATATTTTCAATCAGATTATCCTGGACAACTTGTCCATTGTTTAGAATCATAATTCTATCGCAAATAGATTCCACTTCTTGCAAGATATGAGAAGAAAAAATGATTGTTTTATTTTTTTTCAAAGAGTTGATTAAGGACCTAATTTCTATCAATTGATTAGGGTCAAGGCCTGATATTGGTTCGTCCAAAATTAAAACTTTCGGATCATGAATAATGGCTTGAGCTAAACCAACTCTTTGACGGTATCCTTTTGATAATTCAGAAATACGTTTGTTTTTTTCTTTTGACAAACCAGTTTCTTCAATGACGCGATCAACATGTTTACTTTTATTGTCCAGCTTATGAATAGCCGCAACAAAAGTCAAATACTCTTTGGTATACATTGATCCATACAGAGGATTGTGTTCAGGAAGATAGCCCATGATTTTTTTTATATCTAAATCATTCTTTCTGGTATCAAAACCACAAACAGATACATCTCCAGAACTTTGAGGCATAAAGCAAGTAAGAATTTTCATAGTGGTCGTCTTCCCTGCTCCATTGGGACCCAATAGTCCCAAAATCTCACCTTCATTGGCTTGAAAAGAAATATTGTCAATGGCCTTTTGTTGGCCATAAAATTTAGTCAAATTGTTAACTTGTATGCTCACACAGATCTATTTTATCACAAAATGCATCTATAGATAACGCTCTATTCACAGAATAATTTGATATTTCTGTTCTTCTTAATTCGTAAAGATAAGATGTAGTTTTTAATTCTTGACCAAGATCTCTAGCAAAAGCACGTATATATGTCCCCTTGCCACATAAAACATCAAAATTTACAAAAGGCAGATTGACATCTTGAATATCAATTTCTAAAAATTCCACTTCCTTTGACTTGACCTTAAACTCCTTTCCTTGTCTCGCAAGTTTATACATAGCTACCCCATTGATTTTCGTTGCTGAATATATTGGAATCTCTTGGATTGATTTACCTAGAAAGGACTTTGCTTTTTCTATTACCATTTCCTTTGTCAAATGATCTGTAGGTGAAGCGTCACATTCATCCGTTTCTCTGTCTAAGCTAGGCGTAGTTACACCCATCTTAATCCTACCTGTATATCTTTTATTATGATTTTCTTCATTAGGAATAAGCTTTGTGTATTTTCCAACAAAAATCATTAAAAGTCCTGTTGCTAATGGGTCAAGTGTTCCATTATGGCCAACCTTAAACTTTTTGAGACCATACATTTTACGTAATTTATACCTTATCTTATTGACGACATCAAAAGAAGTCCACTCAAGCGGTTTATCAATTAGGATCATCGCGCCTGCTTTGAAGTCAATGTTACCGAGGTCTGTGTCTTTATCGACTACTATCATTTAAATTAAATAAGGAATTAAATACTACATACCAACAAAGATGGCCGTAACTCCTGCAAAGATGCAATAAATTGCGAACCAACTTAATTTTGAAGCATTGACAATTTTGACCATAAATTTACAAGCCCAGATGCCCGTAAAAAAAGCAGCACTAAATCCAAGAATAAGATAAGCAACTGAAGGCATATGTGCCATAAAATCGCCTGAAAGAAGATCTTTTGCGATTTTACCAAAAATTAAAGGGATGACCATTAAAAATGAAAACCTTGCAGCTTCTTCTTTCTTAATACCAAGCATGAGTGATGTAGCAATAGTGGACCCAGATCTCGATACGCCAGGCAATATGCCCACTGCTTGACTGATCCCAATTATTGTAGCTCTGAATACATTCAATTCCTTTTCTTGTGTTTTTATTTTTTCAGAAATCCAAAGTAGAAATCCTGTAAAGATCAAACAACTACCAACAAGAACAAGTTGTTGATAAAAAAACTGTTCAATGATATCATCAAAGAAAAAACCGACCAATGCAGCAGGTATCATACTTATTACAATAAATAAAACATACTTTTTAGATTCCTGGTCAGAAGGATTAAAAAACCCTCTTATAAGTTTTAAAACCTCATTACGAAATACAAAGATTGTTGCCAAAGCTGTAGCAAAATGAAGAAAAACAGTGGTCAGCATACTTTCTTCAGCTAGGCTTTTATCACCTAAAATAAATTTAAAAATTTCTAAATGACCTGACGAACTCACAGGCAAAAACTCTGTAATGCCTTGTACTAAGCCAAGGATTATTGCTTCAATAAGTTCTGACATTTATAATTGCTTATTTAAATAAAGCGTAAATGTTTACAACCAATCCTGAAAGGATAACGATGGGAGCAAGAACAGTGCGCTGAAATCCATATATCTTGGATTCATCCCAAATATTTGGATTTTCATTAAAGCCACCAATCATAAGCAGCATGCCTACAACTATTAAAGCAATACCAATGCCGAGCCATTTGAAGTTTTCTTTGCCAAATGTCATTTCCTTTGGTGGAGACATGGCTTGACTTCTCTTTTTAGCAGGTGTTGTAGAAGTTGTAACAATGACTTTCTTTTTTTTCTTAGACATATTAAATACTCTTTAAGAATCGACTCACTTTAAATTTTGTAATAAGATACAAACCGATTGCTATGATTAATATTGATGTAAATATAGGTTTTAGATATATATAAACGCTAAGTTCTGAAAAGTTTAGCTTAAGAAAATGACAAATTAGATAAAACGTCGAAATATATAGAATTATGGCTATAACTATAGATTTTGAAAAATATTCAAAAGATTGCTTGTACATCCCGCTATAAAGAACTTTGGGATCCATGCCTGCTAGAATTGATCTTTTGACCTCTAACTGATTGAGACTTAGGTCACTTTTTATTGTACCTGCAATAATAATTGAGCAAAATCCAAGGCAAATGATTAAGAATGGCAAAGATATAATTGCATAGTTAAATTGGATCGTTTTGCTTGAAGACATGTTTTCATGTAGACTAATACCAGATATATGTTTGCCTAATTTCGAAGCCACCATTGAAACTGACTGTTTTTGTTGAACAGTCAGTTTATTGAAGAAGGTCCCTTTTAAAATGTTCTTAAAAGCATTTTGATTCAAGAGGACTTTTTGTATCTCTTTATTAAAAAAAGAAGGGGCGTTTTTACTGTCAATAAATTCAATCTCAATCTTATCTATCCCTTCAATTTGGGTTAATTCACTTTCAATTATTTCTGTAATGTTTGAAGGATGTTGATTTTCAAGTTCCACAAGAATTACCGTTTCAATATTGTTTCCAACGTCGGAGGTGTCTTTTAAAAACACGAAAGTCAGAAAAAACATCACCAAAAAGAGTGCGATCCCTAATGATAATATTGTATACTTTCCAGAACCCTTATTTATAATTAAATTTGACATGAGAATGTAAACATATGAACAAAATTTTTAATCTATTTATTCTTACGGTTATTTTCTTTTTTAATATTTCAAGTTTATCGTGTCAAATATTAATTACAAATAGATCATTTGAAGGGCAAATTGCTGATGCAACGATGCCATCTGGGTGGTTTTCTCAAAGTGAAGGGACTACGCCAGATATACTTCCAGGCTATTGGGGTGTATATCTAGAACCCGAAGATGGTGATAGTTATGTCGGCTTAATTACAAGAGGAGACGGTTCTTTTGAAAGCATTGGACAAAGGTTGTCACATCCACTTTCTAATGAACATTGTTATCAATTCTCTATAGATCTTTCATTCTCAGATAATTATTCTGGGTACAACAATCCTTTATTTCTAAAAATTTGGATATCAAACAAAAGAGGACATCGTCAGCAATTAATCTACAAATCACCAAAGATTGATCATTTAGAATGGAAGACCTATAATGTTGAATTTATACCTGCCGAAATATCCCAATATATAATAATAGAAGCCTTTATAAGTGACGAACGAATTCCGTATAAAGGAAATATATTACTTGACAACATGAGTCATATTTCAAACTGTAACCGAGCATAAAATAAAAATGATAAAAATGAATTCCTTAGACATTCAAGGCCATCGAGGTTGTAGAGGTCTGTATCCAGAAAATACAATTGATGCTTTTGTACATGCTGCCAAACTAGGTGTAAATACTTTAGAATTTGATGTCGTCATTTCTAAAGACCATAAGGTTATTGTGTCACATGAACCATTTATGTCGCATACAATTTGCACTGCTCCAGATAATAAAGAAATTACCGAAGAAACAGAATTAGACCACAATATATATGATCTTGATTATGCAGAAATAAAAACTTATGATAGTGGATCAAAATATTTTGATCGTTTTCCATTTCAGAAAAAAATAAAAACTTTTAAGCCAAGTCTGGCTGATGTTATTCAGGAAGTATCAAAACTGTCTCGTGATATATTTTTCAATATTGAAATTAAAAACAGACCTGAATGGGACACAAAATTTCATCCTCCTTATCGACAATTTGCGGATTTAGTCATTTCAGAAATCACAAATCTTGGAATTTTTGAACGGACAACTGTTCAATGTTTTCAGATTCCTACATTACAATACATCAATCAAAATTATCCTCAAACCAAATTGGTTTATCTCATTGATAACTTAGATACCCCTATAGAAAATCTGAACAAGCTTGGGTTTACACCACATGTATACAGCCCATTTTACAAATTAGTAAACAAAAGTCTTATAGCGTTTGCAGAAGCCAATAAAATGCAAGTTATACCCTGGACAGTGAATGATACAATTGCCATGAAAGATCTTATCGAATTGGGGGTAACGGGTATAATTTCTGACTATCCAGACAAATTGATCAATTTACATAAGGAATTAACTTCTTAGATCCCAAATTTATTATTCATTTCTTTTGTAATTAATGGCCTGTAATCCTTGAAATTGTAATAGTGGCAGTATATTCGCAGACTAATTTCAAACAATGAAAAACCTGGTTTTTTTAGCACTTGTTTTACTCTTTGCTTGTTCACCTGAAGCGAAGGTCAATGTCATTGAGACCGTTGAAAGATTTAAGGTTAATCAATTTGAAGATTCATTAGCTATAAGCAAATTAGAATTTAAAGAATCTAAGATTTTTAATAACAAAGATCAATTAATCGAACGACACAGTTTTGATGTCAATGGTCGACTAAAGGGTTTTGAAAAGCTGACATATAATAACGGCAATGCTGATTCTAAATATTTTACATCAGACTCAATGATGTTATCATATTATGAATATCATTTCGAACATGATATCCTTTTAGAAAAAAAGGCTTATGATGCAAGTGATTCGACTTTGGTAAGAACAGAAGAATATAATTATGATGAAGCAGGAAACTTGATTGAAAAGATCATAGTTAATTCAGACGGCATGATCGCTCAAGTTTATAAATTTGCATACGATAAATTTGGAAATGAATTAGGCTTTTCTGTATTTGATAGTTCAGGTAAAATGATATTAATAGAGTCTCATAGGATAGTAGAACTTGATCAAAAAAATAGATGGACTAAAAAATATTCAGAACGAAAAGGAATCGTAAGGAGTTATTACACAAGAAAATTTAGTAAAATTAATATAGGAGAATAAATGGAATACGTATTTAGTGAGATAGAAAAAAAATGGAGAAATCAGTGGGAAAAAAGCCAACTTTATAAAGTTGAAATTGATACTGATAAACCAAAATATTATGTTTTGGATATGTTTCCTTATCCTTCTGGTGCAGGTCTGCATGTTGGCCATCCTCTAGGGTATATTGCATCTGATATTTTTAGCCGATATAAAAGGCTCAATGGTTTTAATGTGTTACATCCTATGGGTTTTGATGCTTTTGGTTTACCTGCGGAAGAATATGCTATCGCAACAGGAGTACATCCTGAAAAATCAACTAAAGAAAATATTCAACGCTACAAAAAACAGTTAGACAACATTGGTTTTAGTTTTGATTGGAGTCGAGAGGTCATTACCTGTGATTCTCAATATTATAAATGGACACAATGGATCTTTTCGTTACTTTTTGAACATTATTTTGATCTCAGTACGAATAGTGCCAAGCCAATAAGTTCATTAACTGAAGCATTTAGCAAAGAAGGCGCTCATTCAGTTCAAGCATTCAGTAGTGATGAGTTATCTTTTAGTGCAGAGGAGTGGAATGCCTATTCTGCTTTAGAACAAAGTGACATACTTACATCTTACAGATTAGCTTATCGAAAAATAGGTTATGTTAATTGGTGCGAAAATTTAGGGACTGTTTTGGCTAACGACCAAATAAAAGATGGACTCTCTGAAAGAGGTGGTCATCCGGTTGAACGAAAAGCTATGACTCAATGGTACTTAAGAACAACTGCATATGCTGAAAGATTATTGAATGATTTAGAAAATATTGATTGGTCTTCATCTCTTAAAGCAATTCAAAGAAATTGGATTGGCAAATCCAAAGGTGCAAAATTGTTTTTTGAAATAGCAGACTATGAAAATAAATTAGAAATTTTCACGACAAGACCTGATACTATTTTCGGAGCAACTTATATGGTTCTGGCTCCTGAACATCCATTCATAGTTGACATTACCACAAATGATCAAAAGGATGAAATTGAATCATATTTAAAGTATGTAAAAACAAGATCAGAAAGAGACAGAATGTCTGACGTCAAGGAAGTGACTGGCGCTTTTACAGGAGCATATGCTATCAATCCGTTTAACAATAAAAAGATTCCAGTATGGGTAGGTGAATATGTTTTAATGGATTATGGTACGGGTGCGATCATGGCTGTCCCTTCTGACGACGAAAGGGATTTTGCTTTTGCTCAAAAGTTTGGATTGGAAGTTATTGAAGTTATCGACAGATCCGAACATGAAGGCGCTAAAAAAGAAGACAAAGTTGGCAAACTAATAAATTCCGATTTTTTAAATGGCCTTCCAATTTTAGAAGCCATTGCGACAACATGCAATAAAATTGAAGAGATGGGAATTGGTGAAGTCAAAATAAACTATAAAATTAGAGATGCTAACTTTAGCAGACAAAGATATTGGGGTGAACCTTTCCCTATTGTTTATAATTCTGACGGCATACCACAACTGGATCCTAATCTGCCAGTTGAACTTCCAAAAACTGATGACTTTAAGCCAACGAAAGATGGACAGTCACCGCTCTCCAGAATATCTTCTTGGGTTGAGACACCTCTAGGAAGAAGAGAAACAGATACGATGCCAGCTGTTGCAGGTTCTTCATGGTATTACCTCAGATATATGGATCCCAAAAATGATGATGCGTTTGCATCAAAAGAATCATTAGAATATTGGGATTCAGTTGATTTGTATGTAGGAGGATCAGAACATGCAGTAGCCCATTTGCTCTATGCCAGATTTTGGCATAAGTTTCTTTATGATCTTGGCTATCTTCCGAGCACTGAACCTTTCAAAAAGCTTATTAATCAGGGAATGATTCAAGGTGTCATTGAATATATTGCCCTAGTAAAATCTGAAAACGGAGACAATATATTTTACAGCGAAGATGCCCTAACAAAAAATGGAATTTCAGATTATTCAAGGATTCCTGTATATATAGATTTTGTCAGTCAATATGGATTGCCAGAATCTCATTTAAATGTCGACGGTATAAAGCAATTTGTTGATTGGAGGCCTGAATACAAAGAGGCCACTTTTGTTAATTCCGACACATCGGTAACCCTTTCTAATTTAGGGCATAATTCAGATTTCAAACTACAAACGATTTCTGAAGTTGGGAAGATGTCGAAAAGATATTACAATGTTGTCAACCCAGATGATGTCGTTGAGAAATATGGTGCAGATACATTCAGATTATATGAAATGTTTCTTGGACCAATTGAACAATCCAAACCTTGGGATACCAATAGCATAGAAGGCGTATCAAAGTTTGTAAGAAAATTTTGGGGTCTGTTTTTTAAGGAAGATACTTTTGACATTTCAGATAATGAACCCAATAAAGGAGAATTAAAAATACTTCACCAAGCTATTCAAAAGGTGGCTGATGATATAGAAAAATTTTCTTTCAACACCGCAATCAGTGCAATGATGATTTGCGTCAATGAACTGAGAAAATTAAAATGTAATAAGCGAAATATTCTCAGTGAATTGGTTATTGTTATCTCACCTTTTGCCCCATTTATGGCAGAAGAATTATGGCGTCTTCTTGGAAATAATGAGTCGGTACATAAACAAAAATACCCTGCCTTTAATCCTGATTATTTGGTCGAAGATGAAGTATCTTATCCCATTTGTGTAAATGGTAAAAAAAGAATGCTTAAATCATTCCCAACAGATACTGCCAAAGATGTTATGGAAAAAATGGTATTGGAGATGCCTGAATTGAGTAAATGGACAGAAGGAAAGAATATTTTAAAGGTAATTGTCGTACCAAACCGTATGATAAACATAGTTGTAAAATAACTAATCATAGATTGTATTCGTTATGTTGTAAGAATAGTTATATTTATTTATAGTTATGCTCAAGCACCTATTACGTATATGGTTTTTTATATTCAGTATTTTTTGCTTAACAACATGTTTATTAAGTCAAAACTGCAATCTCCCAGTATTATCTAATATTTCTAAGCCTAGTACATCAGGTTTTTCAATATCCTGGATAGATTTTAATGTAGAATCCGAATATTTTGAAATTGAATACGGTGAAAAGGGGTTCACACGAACTCAAGAAGCTAATATCAGTGACATACTCAATTCTAGCTATGATTTTACTGGTTTACAATCAGGAACAACATACGAGATCTATATAAGAACAGTTTGCAGTCTTGATGATAAAAGCGCATGGAATGGTCCGTACTTTTACAATACAGTTATTGACAATACGAATAGTTGTCCAATATCATTAAGCATCACAGATAATAATTGTCCTGTGAATGATTTGTATTTATTGGAAATAAGTGATTATCCTAATAAAATTTTAGGCACAAATATAAATTTGGAGAATGTACTTATTTCGATTGCGCATTCTTGGCCTCCTGATTTAAAATTAACACTTATATCACCTTCAGGTAAATCAGCTTTGCTGTCAGCTCATAACGGGAACGGAATTGACAATTATGGAAGTGCAACTGACCCGTGCATCAGTACTGCTAACTTTAATGACAAAGCTTGTGTAAGTATAGATAATTTTCCTCCCCCATTTATTGGTAGCTTTAATGCAGAGGAAGAACTTTCCGTAGCTTTTGAGGGTGAAACTGTCAATGGTATTTGGCAGCTCGCCATATGCGATAGAGCAGATGGCGATGTTGGCAGATTAAACAATTTCCAACTTAATTTTTCAGAAGAGACTTGTCAAATTCCACAGGATTTTATTTTATATGACATCGATGGCACAACCGTGACTTTTATATGGAAACACTTTGATAATTGCAATAATTTAACTTTGACATACAACGAAATTAATGCACCACCAGAGGAAGTTTTTATTGATGTCATTGAATGTACAAAAGAAATATTTATAGCAAAAAATCTTAAACCCTCAACTGAGTACATTCTATCAATAAGCACAGAATGTTTTGGTGCTATAGAATCGGCTTCTTTGTGTGATATTTTATTTACAACTTCATGTAGCGATAATTCAGCATTTGAATATTTTGATGAAGCCCAAGTTTGTTTTTCTAATTGCGACTCAATCTGTATAATAGATGGTATTTGGAAAAATGAATCAAATGATAACAGACAATGGGCATTAACAAATCAAAGCAGCAATTCTGAATTTACTGGTCCGAAGGGAGACAAGAATAATTATGGCAATTATGTTTTCGTTGAATCATCTTTAAACTGTCAAATATCTGAGAATGCAAGTTTGATCAGTGATTGCCTTTCTATTGAAAGTACATCTGACTGTTCTGTTTCATTTTATTATAACATGTTTGGGCTGGAAGTAGCTAGTTTAAAATTACAACTAAGTCAAGATGAAAAAAATTGGAATACTATTTGGGAACAAGTGGGGAATCAAGGAGATACATGGCTGTTTGAGACTGTTTCAATACAAAACAAATTAGATTTTGCCCAATTAAGATTTGTCGCTGAAATATTACCTGGATCAACTGCTGGAGATATTGCTTTAGATCATATTAAATTATACAATGCCAAGCCGATTGCACTTAATGCATATTATTTCGATAACGATTTAGATGGATTTGGCACTAAAGATTCCGTGGCTTTCTTTTGTTCAGACTTGGACATAGCCGGCTATTCTAGCAATGATTTAGATTGTGATGACAATAATAATATGATACATCCAAATGCGCAAGAAGTAGCTTGCAATCTGATAGATGAAAATTGTAACGGTGCCATAGACGATTTTCAATCTGAAGATATTTTTTATCAAATTATAAATATACAAGACGAAATTTGTAAAGGACAGAAAAATGGAGAAGCTGAAATTGTAGCGACTAATGGAAATGGTCCTTTTACCTATTTATGGTCAGAAGGTACAAGCAATTCGTTATTACAAAATGTTGAATCAGGAATATATTATTGCACCATAACCGCCAGCGATGGATGCCAGATTACCACCGAACCGATTATAATCGGATTTGAAGATATCTTAGTTTATAATGTCAGCAGTTTGGAAAGCAGCAGTTGCAAAGGAGCAGATGATGGCGCCATTTCTATAAATATAGCTGGAGGTGTTCCCCCATATGAAGTCATTTGGTCTAATGGAGATGTTGGAGAGCAAGTTGAAGCATTAGGTATAGGCGAATACCGAGCAACAATTACTGGATCCAATGGATGTCAAGTTGTGACAAACCCTATTGAAGTGACGGGTGCACAAATATTGACAACAGGCGTCGTAACAAAAAATGACATAGACTGTTTCGGAGAACGTACTGGGTCAATACAATTAGGCATTCTGGGAGGACAAAGTCCTTATAAAATAGCTTGGAATACTGGAGATGCAAATAGTTTTATTTCCAATCTGACAGCTGGCAACTATAGTGTAACCATAACAGATAAAAATAATTGCTCAAGATCCATTGAGAATATCGAAATCAGCGAACCTGAAATATTAAGTGCATTTGTGAATAATTTAGATAATGTGACTTGCTATGGCGGCACAAATGGATTAATTGATATCAATATTAATGGTGGTACTCCACCCTATTCATATATTTGGTCTCACGGTGCATTTTCTCAAGATATCTTTAACCTAAAAGCTGGACAATACAATGTGACAATCAGTGATTTCAATGCTTGTAATACCGTTATTGATAATATTGAAATTACCGAACCTGAAATGTTCAGTATTACATTAGACAGTATCAAAGGCGTCAAATGTATTGGAAATAATACAGGTTATATTGGCATAAAAACTGAAGGAGGTACACAACCTTATATTTATAATTGGAGTAATTCTGATGGTACAAATAGCAGTAGTCCCAAGATTCAAGATTTACTACCTGGTCAATATTTTGTCACAATTGTTGATGCATTTGGTTGTAAATCATTGCCAGAAAAATTTGAAGTGGTCAATGAAAATATTCCTATAAACATGAGTCTTATTTTAGATAAGGAGTTAGCGTGTTTTAATGATTCAACAGCTTCAATAATTGTTTTGAGTGAAAGCAATGACTTCCCCTTAGATTATAATTGGAGTGCTGGAGCTAAACATGTTAAAAACACAATATCTGATACCTTATTTAATCTTATCTCCGGAAATTATAATGTGACTATTACAGACAACAGTGGTTGTGTTGGTATTTCTGATTCTTTAACAATTAATAATCCTGAAGAAATAACTTACGATTTAAACGAGATTACCCAAATTCAATGTTTTGGAGAAGGAAATGGAGCCATAGATCTGAATATTCAAGGAGGCACAGGTGACTTAATGGTATTATGGAGCAATTCGGAATCTACAGAAGATATAGATATGCTTTCAGAAGGAAATTATTCATGTCTTATAAATGACGAAAATGGATGTTCAATTAAAACTGAAGAATTTACCATTTCAAATCCTCCCGAATTGATTTTAGATGCTGAAATTGAGCATGTGAATGAAAATGAGAACGGGAGTATCATTTTAAATATTGAAGGCGGTGTAACACCTTATAACATTTTATGGGCACCTCCTTTCGAAAACAATAATGCACCAGAAATTTCAGATTTAGCCATTGGAAATTATCATGTTACAATTACAGATTTTAATGGCTGCGAAGTTGATACATTCTTAACGGTCACATTTATAAGTTCCAATAATAGTTTGGGAAAACAACACATAACTATCTTTCCAAATCCTATAAATCAAAATGTAATTTATTTCAACACAGATGGTATTTCTGATTATAAAGTGAATCTTAAAGTTTATAATTTAAGTGGACAGGTTATGCTAGAGAAAGTTCATTTATTAAAAGACAAATTAAACCTACCGTTGGATTTATCAAATGGCATATATATTCTTGATCTGGAAAATGCATCTTTTCGAAAGCAATTAAAATTTGCCTTCTTCAATTAATTTGACGCTCGTAATCGTTCCTGAAATAGTAGCCAATGCGGGTGCTAAAATGGCGCCTAATATTGGTATTAAAAAAAGAAATAGAAAGACAAAACCATTTGCCATGGCGAAACCTTTATGCCTTCGTATAAAATTACGTGATTGTCTAATCGAGAATCTTCTTTCCATAAAGAAATCAATATTCCCAAAACCTGCATAATAAGATTGAACCATAAAAGTTAGAACGATTGTAAAGATGGCTAAGCCTGGAATAAAACTGAAAACGAAGAGAATGGTCAAGAGAAATATTTCTCTGACCAGATTAGATAATGATAATCGCAAACCTCTTACCAAGCTGTATAACTGACCTGGTTGAGGATCTTTATAGCCATCCCGTAATTTTTCTTCTAACCTTTCTGAAAGCAAACTCATAAAAGGTGCAGTGACAATTAAGATTATGTATTTTAATACTAAGAATAGAAGTATCCATAATACCAACTGGGAAGCAATACTTACAATAGAAGATAACCATTCAGGCGGCCCATCTTCAAAAAAGAAATTTAGTATAAATTCTCCTGAATTTCCACCAAAGAAATATAAACAACAAGCCAATAAGGAAAAGCAAATTAAACTTACCAAACCAGAAACAAGAAGTAAACGCAAAACCCATGGATAAAACAAATAAGGAATTGCTTTTAAATATCCTTGAATACCATCAATGAATCCTCTAATCATGAAGTGCTGTTGATTACCTGAAATTAAGGACCAATCAAATATAAGTGTTGAAAAAATATATCAACAGAATTCGTTTCTAGACGAACCGATTATGCTTTCGGTTTTCTTTTAGTTTTAAACACTTCTACTATTTGCTTCTCAGTCATGAAACCATAATCTATAAATGTAGACTTGACAAACTTTTTAAGTTCTTGGTATTCTTTACTTCTCTTGTCGGTATGAGCTTTCAAGAATCGCTTCACGAATTTCATACTCAAATCTTTCAAATCCTGATTGAATTTCTGGTTACTGAATATATCCATGTAAGCAGAGAACGTCTTATTAATCTCAAAGTATTCGGTATAATCTGATACCTCAAGGTTGTTTAGAAACTGACTTAATTTTGAAAGTATAGATTTTCTGATTGCCTCATTTTCTAGTGAAAGGCCTTCGTTTTTATAGTAAAATTCTCTCGCAGCTAAAATAGCGTCATCATGAATATAGCCTACATTGTTTACTTTATCAATCATATTGAAATAAGCGGTAATGTTATCATCTAATGATCTGCTTATTGCATCCGAAATTCTTTTCTCTGATTCAATAGAAATTCCTTTTTGTGTGACAGAAAACTCATTGTAAAAGTTAAAAAACTTTTCATTTGCGTTTTCAAGGTTATTTCGCATAGCCGTCAATCCAGCAAGTAATGATGCTTTACCTTCTTTATCCAAATCATAGTATAGTGCAGTAATAATATTCAATTCAAAATATGCATCATGCTTTTGGAAATCTTTTTGATCCAACATTTTCTTAATTGCTGGCGTCATACTTTCATTATTATATTCTGACTTTGCTCTATATATTAGAAAGTCCTTGATAGAGTCTGCTTCAAGTTGTAATTCAGATACTGTCTCAGGGAAGCTTGCTGTTTGGAAATTCAAACTTTGAAATTGCTTTCGATACTTAACGAGAGCAGTATTTCTGAGTTTAATGTCTAAGTACTTATGCAGCTTCTGACTTTGCAAAAACGTTTTTACTCTTTTATTAGTCACATTTTCAATAATATTAGTGATCCAAATATCACTACTCAATGAAAATCCTATTTGAATAGATTGACCAACACGTTGCTTTATTTGTTCAAAGTTTGAAGAGTTAATTATAAACTCTAAAACGTCAGAAAAGTGTTGTTGAGGTCTATAGTATTTTATATTGCTGTTGACACGGCCTCTTAAAACAGAATAACCTAAAACTTTAGGAAGATAAAGACCTTCAAACTGATCATCTAATAAGTAATTTTCAAGCGCTATTAATTGTAAAGGACTTTCATTTGCTACTTGCTCATAAACTTCATGGATTGCATGTTCAAACTTAGCAACTAGGGCTTTATATTCTTCATCTCCTTCTTCATCTAAATATAATTTTAATTCTTCAGAGAGTTGAATGCTCGATTTGATATTATCAAGCACTGTCATGTATTTTTTATTTAAATCAACCATTTTATATTAATATCTATAGATTTAATAAATGAAAACCTAGTAAAACATCAGTTTTACTAGGTTTTTTTTTTCTCGTAAATGTTAAATCAGCTATATCGGTGTCGCTAATATAGTGATTCTTTATCAGATTAAGATACTTCTTTTCCTCCGTCTAATTCGTCTTGCCATTTTTTCAATGCATCCCAATCTCCTTTTGCAGCCATTTCTGCTTGTTTCGGCCAAGTTGTAGGCTCATGACCACCAAAGTTACCTTCAGCAGCATCTAAGATTGCTTTAACATCTTCAGGCGTTTTACCTGCTAAGTCAGCAAAAGATCCTATGCCGTTGCTGTTTAAAGCTTTAGCAATAGCAGGTCCTATGCCTTCTATTTTTGTCAAATCATCTGAATCAGCAGCTGCTTCTTCTTTTGCTGGAGCAGCTTCTTCCTTCACTTCTTCTTTGGCTGGTGCTTCTTCAGCTACTGCAGGTGTTTCTTCTGCAGCTGGAGCTTCTGCTTCTGTAGGTGTTTCTTCTGATGCTGGAGCTTCTGCTTCTGTAGGTGTTTCTTCTGATGCTGGAGCTTCTGCTTCTGTAGGTGTTTCTTCTGCTGCTGGAGCTTCTGCTTCTGCGGGTGTTTCTTCCGTAGCTGGAGCATCTTCTCCTGTAGCTTCTTCGCCACCTTCCCTAAATGCATCTCCTGCTTCTTTATCTACAATTTTCTTCTTCGGCTTGATTTCGCCAGATACCATTTTCCAGAATTCCTCTCTTTCTTTTTTCGTTTGCTCTACTCTATCTGCAATCTTAGCTTCTTTGAGTTCTATCCACTCATTGTACATTTCCATTGCTTTTTCCTCAGTCAATGCACCTTTTGCAACACCTCTCATCAAGTGTTTTCTGTAGTAAACGCCTTTGAATTTAAGCAATGCTCTTACTGTATCAGTAGGTTGAGCACCCTTGTTAATCCAAGTAAAGGCTTTATCTCTGTCTAATTCTATTGTTGCGGGAACGGTCATAGGATTGTAGCTTCCTATGTTTTCAATAAATTTACCATCTCTTGGAGCTCTTGCATCTGCAATTACAATATGGTAAAAAGGTCTTTTCTTACGACCACGTCTTGCGAGTCTAATTTTTACTGGCATTTTGTTAATATTTTATGGTTAAGCCAACCCTGATTAACCCGCTTATCGAGCATCAGGTTTTAACGGCGCAAATATATGATAAAGTTTTCCAATTATTCAAGGGGATTTTTAAGAATTTTAAATAAAGAAAAAGTCCTTATAGTTCTATATAATCATATTGGGTTCTAAAAGATGATAAATTATTAAAATATGGCTTTGCATATTCAGCAAAAGGTAATAATTCAGTAGCTTCGTTGTTTCAATAAATAGACGAATTATCGCAAAATCAGTAAAAGCCAAAACTTCAAAAAAGGTTAAGAAAGTAACGCCTCTTATGAAGCAATACTTCGAGATCAAGCAAAAGCATCCAGATGCAATATTGCTATTTCGAGTTGGTGACTTTTATGAAACTTTTGGAGAGGATGCTGTCAAGGCATCTCAAATTCTAGGAATTGTTCTCACAGCTAGAAATAATGGTGGTTCAGATATCGAATTAGCCGGTTTTCCTTATCACTCTGTTAATTTATATTTACCCAAATTAGTAAAAGCAGGATATCGAGTGGCCATTTGTGAACAGATGGAAAAACCATCAAAGGAGAAAAAGATTGTAAGAAGGGATGTTACTGAAGTTGTAACGCCTGGTGTTACAACGAATGAAAACCTTTTAGAATCAGATCAGAATAATTTTTTGGCATCCATTTTTAAGGAAAATAATAGATATGGCGTTGCATTTCTTGATATATCTACAGGTGAATTTATTGTCCATGAAGGCACTAAACAATCTTTAGGAAAGTTACTCCAAAGTTTTTCACCACATGAGGCTATTTTTTCAAAAAGTCAAAAAAATGAATTCTCTGATATACTAGGCAAAGAAGTCTATACTCATGCATTAGACGAATGGTATTTTGAATATGACTATAACAGAGAATTAATTTTAAAGCATTTCAATGTACTTTCTCTCAAGGGGTTCGGATTAGAAGGTCATAGGTTAAGTCAAATTGCTGCGGGTACCATCTTACATTATTTGACCACTATCCATCAGAAAAATATATCTCATATCCATAAAGTAGTTAGAGTTGAATCAGATCGCTACATGTGGCTGGATAGATTTACCATAAGAAATTTAGAATTGGTCAGAAGTAATCACCCATCAGGAATAAGTTTACTAGACATTCTAGATAAGACTAAAACACCAATGGGTGCTCGGATGCTCAACAAATGGGTCGTCCTTCCTCTCAAAGAAATTGAAGAAATCAACAAAAGACTCAATCGTGTAGAATCTTTGGTAAAAGAAGAAAATGTTCGTGAAGATGTATTTGAAATCTTAAAAACTATTGGAGATCTGGAACGGGTTACTTCTAAAATTCCTCTAAAAAAAATAAATCCAAAAGAACTCATTTCAATAAGAACCACTCTTTTAAAACTGCGAGATATTAAAGGCATTTTTGAAAAAAAGAATTTGGCATCCTTTATTGAAATTACTGATAAAATAAATCCATGTGATGCATTGGATAAGGTCATTTTTGACACTTTAAATGAAGACGCTCCATTTTCCTTATCCAAAGGTGATGTTATTAAAAGCGGTTGGAATGAAGCATTAGATCAATGGAAGACTATTTCTTCAAACTCAAAAGAAATCCTACTTCAATTACAGCATAAGCAGATTGAAGCTACTGGCATTAAAACCCTAAAAGTCGGTTTCAATAATGTCTTTGGATACTATTTTGAGGTCACCAATAAATTTAAAAACGAAGATCTCATTCCTGATGATTGGGTGAGGAAGCAAACTTTAAAAGGAGCTGAAAGGTACATCAATTCTGAGTTAAAGGAAATTGAAACTAAAATTTTACAAGCTCATGAAAAAATAGTTGAACTTGAAGAGCAATTGTATAATGAATTGGTTTCAGTAGCTGAAACATATGTTACTACCCTACTAACTAATGCATCATTATTAGCAGAAATTGATTGCTATGCATCGCTTGCTGACCTCGCTATTAAAAACAATTATTGTAAGCCAGTTGTAGATGATAGTTATGTATTAGATATCAAACAAGGTCGGCATCCAGTCATCGAAACGCAACTCAGTGTTAATGATCCATATGTTCCAAATGATGTTTATTTGGATTTAGATACGCAACAAATAATAATGATTACTGGTCCAAACATGTCCGGTAAATCTGCAGTGTTACGTCAATCAGCACTCATTACATTATTGGCACACATGGGTTCTTTTGTACCAGCAGAATCTGCAACCATAGGCATCGTTGATAAAATTTTTACACGAGTCGGAGCGTCCGATAACATTTCAAGCGGTGAATCAACGTTTATGGTAGAAATGAATGAGACGGCTTCCATATTAAACAATCTCTCTCAAAGAAGTTTAATAATCTTAGATGAGATTGGAAGAGGGACAAGTACTTTTGATGGCATATCAATTGCATGGGCCATTGCTGAATATTTACATGACCAGGGGGATTACTCTCCAAAAACATTGTTTGCTACCCATTATCACGAACTGAATGAACTGGAAGAATCATTTGAGAGAATTAAAAATTACAACGTAGCAACCAAAGAAATTCAAGATAAAGTAATATTTCTCCGAAAGCTAGTCAAAGGCGCTTCCCAAGCAAGCTTTGGCATTCATGTAGCTCAGTTGGCCGGTATGCCAAACTCTATTGTTCTGAGGGCTTCGCAATTATTAATTGAACTAGAGTCAAAATCCGTTAACAAGAAAAAAGAAGTGAAAGAAACTTTGAGTTCAAATCAAGCGCGTGCTAATTTGCAAATGAATCTTTTTGATGAAGGGTCAATGAAATTTAAGCAAATTAGTGAAGTATTAGAAAACATAGATATCCAATCTATGACTCCTATTGAATGCATGTTAAAATTAAATGAAATTAAAGATAAGCTGAAAGATTAGATATGTTTCTCTTTAAAAAAACCAATGCATCAGATCCAGACTTTATCACCCTTGTAAAACTGTTAGATTCCAATTTAAAAATAACCGATGGTGATGACCATTCCTTTTATAATCAATTTAATTCAATAGATGACATTAAACATGTCATCACTGTTTATGACAATGATGTACCGATTGCCTGCGGTGCACTAAAACATTATGACCAACAAACTATGGAAGTTAAGCGTATGTACACAATAGGTTCAAAGAGAGGTAAAGGTATAGCCACAGAATTATTAAAACAATTAGAGGATTGGGCATTTGCCTTAGGATACTCAAGATGTATCTTAGAAACAGGAAGCAGACAAGTTAGTGCTATTGCACTCTACAAAAAAAGCAATTATCAAATCATTGAAAACTACGCTCAATATAAAAATGTTGAAAACAGCATTTGTTTTGAAAAGCAACTAAATAAAAAAGGCGATAATTAATTACCGCCTTTTTTAATTTTATTTGTCAGATTAATTATTTCGCAACAACCACTTTCTTAATATTAACTTTGTCTTGAGATCTGACTTCAACTAAGTAAATTCCATTTGCAATAGTACTCAAATCAATAGTTTGAGATACCGTTTTAGAATTTGTGTTATAAGACTTCAATAATTTCCCATCTAAAGAAACCATGCTGATCTTCAATTGTGCTTTAACTTTTAAATCAACATTTACATTTAGATAATCCACTGCTGGATTAGGTGAAACGTTGAATGAATTAATTATAGAAATTTCATTCACATTTGTTGTTCCTGTCACAGTGTATAATTCTTCAACAGTACATCCATTACCATCAACAATTGTTGCTAAGTAATCACCTTGAGGTAAACCAGTCAGATCAGTTCCAGTGCTGCCATTATCCCATGTTACTTCATATGTACCAGTACCTCCAACTATACTTAAGTTGATACTGCCTTCACTAACACTAGCTTGACTATTGACAACTGTTGCATTTACTTCTATTGCATCAGGCTCAGTTATGACAACTTCGTTTGTCACCGTTTCGCCTGCTGCATCTGTAATCATTATTTGATAAGCTCCTGGACCTAAATTAGATAAGTTTGTACCAGTATAATTTGCACCTCCTGGTCCTTGCCAGTCGTATTCATACCCTGGAACACCGCCGCCAACACCAACTTGAATACTTGCATCATTGGCACCAAAACAAGAAACATCAGTTGATGCTGTTGTTACTTGTATAGGTGTAGTAGCCAATACTTCTTCTTCATGTGTTGTCGTTCCACAATCATTTGTACTTGCTAGATTTACTTTATAGAATCCAGGGTTTGCATAAGTATGAACCGGATTGGCTTCTGTTGATGTATTTCCATCGCCAAAGTCCCATAATCTTGATTTAACATCACCTTCAGTCATGTCATTGAATGTGAAAGTATACTCAGCTGTCATGTATGCGTAATCAGCAATTGGTAATTCATCCAAATTCGCTTCTACAGTCACAGATTCCATAACAGTACATCCGAAGATATTGGTCGCAACTGCTGTATATTCTCCTGGCTGATCAACAACTAATTCAGTATTGATTCCAAGTACTTCACCATTTTCATTTACCCATTCAACAGATATACTCATATCAGTTGAATAAGTTAATGTGCTCGTTTCATTTGTACAATCCAAAATTGTAGGATTATCAATAAGGTCTATTGAAGGAAGCTCTACCATTTGAGTTACAAATGAATCAGAACTCTGACATCCTGTTGTATTATTTGTGATCATTACAGTTATGTCTGAAGATGTATTTAAATCAACACATTCACCAGAAAATGTAACACCATCAATTTCCCAAGATATATTATGGTTGCTTGAATTATCTAAGCAAATAGTTGTCATATTGCCAGCGCAAAACATTAAATCTCCAGACACATCAACTTGAGGCGCTTCAAATGCAGTTGTTTGAACAACATCAGAAACTTCACATCCAGTTATATCATTTGTCAAGTAAACTTCAACTTCTGCAGATTCCATGATTTCAATTGAAAAGTCATTACTCACTGTAACACCATTTACAACCCATGTTGGTGTTTCATCAGGGTTTTGTGTTACAGTCAACGTAGTGGAAGAACCATCACAGAAATCAGTATCTCCAGATAATTCTAATTCTGGAAGATCTTCAGATTCAATCATAATTGAAGCTGACTCACTACAACCACTGTACATATTGTCTATTGTTAACGTATACATACCTGCAGCACTTACTTCAATGTCAGGAGAGTTTATCGGAGATTCAATCACGCCATCTGCTGTCGTCCAAGTATAAACCGTTGAAGAATCAGCAGTTGATCCTTGAGAAGAAATCATACTTGTCACATTGTTACAATCAATATTGCCAGATGAACTAACAACAGCTGTAGGCACACTGAAATCTTCAGTAACCATCACAGAAGACATTGTTTCACATCCAGTTGTTGCGTCATATACAGACAGTGTATACAAACCTGCAGAATCAACCTGAACTTGAGAACCAGAACCAACAAAGACATCAGTCGGATCATACCAGTTATAGGTAATATTCGGCCCTGAAGAAGAATTGCTTGCGTCTACATATACAGTATCCACGACACAACTAAATGAGCCTATTGCTTGTGACATTGCTGTAGGAGAATTAGTCTCCGCTATTTCAAATCTTGGCACATATGCTTCGCAACCATTTGCATCTATAATAGTCGGTTCATATTCACCTGGTTCAAGTGTTACATATTCGTCAAATGATTCAAAATCATCAAACTGATATAACATCGGCCAAGTACCGCCTTCAACAAAAAATTCTACTGATCCTAATGCTTGATCTTCACAATCAGGATTAAAAACTTCATATTCGAATTCCAATTCTTCAGGTTCTTCTAATTCAAATTCTAATTCATACTCACATCCCGTGCCTATGTCAGTAACAACGACTTCATAATCACCAGCAGGAACATTCATTAACATTGGGGTATCGTCACCAGTTGACCATTCATATTCGAAATCTTCTGATCCACCACTTGCATCAACTTCAATCATACCATCTGATCCATTAGCACATGAAACATTAGCTAAATCAACCAGCTCAACATCAGCACCATTATTATATTCAATTTCAATAGGACCTTTTACTACTTCGTAGTTGTTGTCATCGGTCATTGTAACTGAATAGAAACCAGGTTCTATGTTATAAAGGTTTTGTGTCGTTGCGCCATTAGACCATTCGTATTCAACTGTTCCTTCTCCACCAGCTTGGTTGGTTTGAATAAATGAAGTTGTACAATCTTCTTCATTGACATCAAATGTTGTATTGTGCATTTGAAAGGAGTGTGCAGTCCAAGATTCCCACTCATTAAAACTGGCTTGACCAATCTCATAGATTTCTCCATTTGGAGCTACACCGTATAAAGTTGGATAATAATTAATTTGGAAATCGCCATTTACTGTCGCTGCATCACCAGCTTCAGGATTTAAAATTGGATAATCAACACCAGCTGTCCAGTCTCCAATTGATCCTCCAGAACATCCAGATGGCCCATAAATACAAGGTTGGGTCGTACCTGGATCAGCTTCAATCATGAAAACCATGACCTTATCTTCTCCTCCGGGACCAAAATCTCCGTAAATATTTTCTAAAATTCCGGTTTGATGATAATTCCAACATGGACCACACCATGTAGCTGAAAAGTCAAGTATTACTGAGTATCCATCGTCTAGATAGTCATATAATTGGTGGTCTTCTCCGTTTATATCTTCTAAATTGAAATCTGGAGCTATTTGACCATCGGGAATTTGGGAAAAAAGGTTTAAGGAACAAAAAAGGGTAAAGAATAAAAGTATTTTTCGCATTGGATTGATTTTATTCTCCGAAAATAGTAAAAATCAATTTAATCCACGGAAATTTTTCATTCCTCCCATCATTTGTTGCATTCCTTTTCCTTTTGACATCATGTGCATCATCTTTCGCATTTGGTCAAATTGCTTGATAAACATGTTAATTTCATGGATATTTTTTCCCGAACCTTTAGCAATTCTTTTCTTCCTGCTCATGTTTAAAAGCTCCGGATTTGAACGTTCTTGAGGTGTCATTGACAATATTATGGCCTCAACTTTTGAAAAAGCATTATCATCGATATCAAGATTTTTAAGTTTTCCCATACCTGGAATCATGCCAAGCAAAGATTTGATATCACCCATTTTACGAATTTGATTTAATTGACCAAGAAAGTCATTAAAGTCAAATTTGTTTTTCTTGATCTTTTTCTCTAATCGTTTGGCTTCTTTCTCATCAAATTGATCTTGGGCTTTTTCAACAAATGAAACGATGTCACCCATTCCAAGAATTCTTTGAGCCATTCTATCGGGATGAAATACGTCCAATGCTTCCATTGTTTCTCCAGTTGAAACAAATTTGATCGGTTTACCTACAGTATATTTAACTGACAAAGCAGCTCCACCTCTTGTATCGCCGTCTAACTTGGTTAATACGACTCCATCATAATCGATCTTTTCATTGAAGGCAGCTGCTGTATTGACAGCATCTTGACCTGTCATTGAATCAACAACAAAAAGCGTTTCTGTTGGTGTAATTGCATTTTTAATACCCTCAATCTCGTTCATCATCGCCTCATCAACTGATAAACGACCTGCTGTATCGACAATAACGACGTTAAATTGATTTTGCTTAGCATAGACAACTGCGTTTTCAGCAATCTCTATTGGGTTTTTATTTTCAGGTTCTTTATAAATTTCAACACCAACTTGCTCAGATAATACTGTTAATTGATCTATTGCTGCAGGTCTGTAAACATCACATGCTGTGACTAATACCTTATGGTGTTTTTTTTCTTTTAAGTACTTAGATAGTTTCCCAGTGAAAGTTGTTTTACCAGATCCTTGCAAGCCTGCTATTAGTATTACAGCTGGAGAGCCTTTAGCATTGATCCCAACTGATTGCCCCCCCATCAAAGAAACCATCTCATCCATGACAATTTTGACCATGAGGTCTCCAGGCTTAACTGCATTTAATACATTACGGGTTCCTAATGCTTGCGCTTTTACATTATCAGTAAACTCCTTGGCAATCTTATAGTTAACATCTGCCGCAACAAGTGCTCTTCGAATTTCTTTTATTGACTGAGCTATATTGAGTTCGGTTAATTTACCGTCTCCAGTTAAATTCTTAAACGCGCCTTCTAATTTTTCACTTAATGTATCAAACATGCTCCTAAAATATTTTGAGCCGCAAAGTTATAAAAAAGCCAATGGATTCGTTATAGATAATATTATAATAAAAGAAAGAAAAAAGTATGGAGAAAAATAAAAATATTATAAAAATAGTTAATATGTATTATCTTTGTTATCATGACTAGAGTATACTTAATCGGTATTATTATCCTCACATTTTTGCAGTCTCACAGCTCTGTAAAAGATTATAAAATTGGAGACATAATAGACAGATTCAATAATATTGAAGTTTACTATAACGGTAATTTGAATAATGTATCAGGTAGAAACACCTCTTATGATGGTTATAATATGGGATTATTATACCAATGTGTTGAATATGTCAAGCGATACTACTATTACATTTACGATCATAAAATGCCAGATGCCTATGGTCATGCAAAGGAACTTTTTGATAAATCGTTGCCTGATTTGAAATTGAATAAAAAAAGAGGCCTTTATCAATTAAAAAATGGATCTGTTTATCGTCCGCTTCCTGGTGATATTTTAGTCTTTGATGGCAATAGTTCTAATCCTTATGGTCACGTTGGCATAGTCACCTTAAGTAAAGGTTCAAAATGTGAAATAATTCAACAGAATGTTGGAGTTAAAACAAGGGCAACTTATAAGGTCACAAAAATTGATAATAAATATTTTGTCTTGGACGATGATATCCTGGGCTGGATGAGATTAGAATAATTGTGGCAATCCAATTGATATATTTTGGCAGAGACAAAAAAAATCTTTACTCACAAGCAGAAAAGGAGTTTTATAATCGTATTAAACGGTATACTAAATTTGACATCATTGGATTAGATCCTCCTAAAATTTCCTCAACTACACCAAGGCAAGTTATACAACAGAAAGAAGAAGATATTCTTGAAACAAAAGTTGATTCCAAATTTTATAAAATATTATTGGACGAAAAAGGGAAGCAATTTACTTCAAAGCAATTTGCAAAGTATATTGATGTTAAAAGGGCTCAGCATGCTGACATCAGTTTTTTGATAGGAGGTGCCTATGGATTTTCAGAAAAAATGCGACAAAAAAATAAGGAAATCATTTCACTTTCACCTTTAACTTTTCCTCATCATTTGGCACGTTTGCTGTTTTTGGAACAACTATATAGGGCATTTACTATTAATAATAACGAACCATATCATAATGAATAATTAACCATGAGTATAACTGTAGCTTTATTAATAATAACAGGATTGATTTCTTACAATGCTTTCAAGGATCAAAGAATCATTGAAAGGCTGAAGCACTACCCTGTTGCTGAACATAGGAATAAGGAATATTACAGAATGCTGAGTTCTGGATTTGTTCATGGTGGATGGTTACACCTTTTAATAAACATGTTTGTTCTGTATGAATTTGGCAGAGTCGTTGAACGTAAATTTCAAATTCTTTTTGAAAACGAAATTGGAGGATCTCTGCTTTATTTGTTTATGTATTTATCTGCTATTATTGCAGCAGATATTCCGACACACCTACAACATAAAAACAATCCAAGTTATGCTGCAGTAGGAGCATCAGGAGCTGTATCAGCCGTTGTGTTTATATTTATTATGTTTTATCCATTTACTACTTTAGCGTTGTATGGCATTATTCCTTTTAAAGCCATTCTTGGAGGAATTGCTTACTTGGTTTACTCTTCATGGGCAAGTAAAAACAGAGACGATGGCATCGGACATTCTGCACACCTCTTCGGTGCGCTTTATGGGATTTTATTTATTATTGTTATTCATCCTACCGTTTTGAAAGAGTTTGTACAACAGGTTCTTAATTACTTTTCATAAAAAAAGAGTGCAATAAAAACTACACCCTTTCATTTATATTAAATTGATCTTATTTAAAATTAGGATTTCTCCAAAAATGGATATCTATAATCCGTCGGTGCACAAAAAGTTTCTTTTATTGTCCGTGGAGATAACCATCTGTATAAGTTAAGGATCGAACCAGCTTTATCATTGGTTCCAGATGCTCTTGCACCTCCAAACGGTTGCTGCCCTACTACTGCTCCTGTTGGTTTGTCATTGATATAAAAGTTTCCAGCAGCATTAGATAACGCTTTGCTAAGATACGCTATATCGTTTCTCTCTTGACAAAAGATCGATCCAGTCAATGAATATGGTGATGTAGTATCTACTAATTTCAATGTTTCGTCAATTTTCTTATCATCGTAAACGTAGATCGTTAAAACAGGTCCAAATACTTCTTCACACATAGTTAATGTGGTAGGCTTCTCAGCTAGAACAACTGTAGGATGAATAAAATAACCTTTAGACTTGCTGAATTTACCGCCTACTATAATTTTTGCATCTTTTGAAGCTTTTACTTTCTTAATATAGCCGACAATCTTATCATATGCTTTTTCATCGATAACAGCATTCACAAAATTTGTAAAGTCTTCAACAGGGCCAACTTTCAAAGATTTGACATCTTTTATGAGACCCTTTTTTACTTCACTCCACATAGATTTTGGAATATAAGCTCTTGAGGCTGCTGAACATTTTTGTCCTTGGTATTCGAATGCGCCTCTGGTTAAAGCTGTGATAACTTGCCCTGCATTTGCAGAAGGATGAGCAAAGACGAAATCTTTACCACCTGTCTCACCAACAATTCTTGGATAAGATTTATAATTACCTACATTTTGTCCAATCGTTTTCCAAAGATGATTAAAGACACCTGTACTACCCGTAAAGTGTAAACCAGCAAAGTCTGGGTGACTAAAAACAGCATCTCCTGCTTTTGGTCCTTCTACAAAAACCAAGTTGATAACACCATCTGGTAATCCTGCTTCTCTAAACATTTTCATTATAAAATGTGCAGAATATACTTGAGAGTCTGCAACTTTCCAGACTACTGTATTTCCTAATAATGCTGGAGTAGCCGGTAAGTTTCCTGCGATTGCCGTAAAGTTGAAAGGTGTTATGGCAAATACAAAACCCTCTAGCGGTCTGTACTCCATTCTATTCCAAACTCCTTCACTACTTTCGGGTTGCTGTGCATATATTTCAGTCATATATTTCACATTAAACCTTAAGAAATCTACAAGTTCAGCTATAGAGTCAATTTCAGCTTGCCAAGCATTTTTTGATTGACATAACATGGTCGCTGCACTAAATTCTGCACGGTATGGGCCTGCTATTAAATCTGCTGCTTTCAAGAAAATAGCCGCTCTATCTTGCCAATCCATATTCTCCCACTTCTCTTTTGCATTTAATGCTGCGTTTATCGCAGAATTTACATGAGATTTTGTTCCTCTATTAAAAGTCCCCAAATTATGCTTTATGTCATGTGGTGGAGACATTGCTATTTTATTCTTTGTAAAAACGTCTTTCCCATTAATGACCATAGGAATGTCTATCTTCTGACCTCTTAATTTCTTCAAAGCAGCTTTTAATGCTTTCTTTTCACTACTCCCTGGTGCGTAGTTTAAACAAGTTTCATTTTTTACTTCAGGCGTTTTATAAATTGCGTTTGCCATACTTATGATATATAATATTTTTGTTTCAAATCTAAATAAATACTTTCAGGTACAAAGCTACTTACGTCACCTTTGCCTTTGATAATTTCTCTTACTATCGTACTACTGATATGGTTGAATTCAGGTTGTGAAATGAAGAACACTGTTTCTAACCCTTTGCCAATGATATTGTTTAATTGAGATATTGTTTTTTCATAATCAAAATCAGAGGCATTTCTTAAACCTCTAATAAGGTAATTTGCTTTAATATCCTTGGCAAAATTAACTGTGAGTCCTTCATAAACTTCAACAAAGACATTATCAAAATCTGACATCACATTTTCTAACCAATCTACACGTTGTTTTAGTTCAAATAAATACTTCTTTTGAGAGTTTTGCCCTATGGCAACATAAATTTTATCAAACAGTGGAATAGCACGTTTAATAATATCTACATGACCGGTCGTGATAGGATCGAAAGATCCTGGAAAAATGGCTATTTTCATATCATTATATATTAATAAAAAACAACAGCTCAGTAAAACTGAAACGAAGATAATCTGTTTTCTTTAATAAAGAACCTCAATTATATGCAGCTACAAAAAAATAGCTTTCTTAATTATTTAAATCTGGGGATATTATGTCTCTTATTATCATTTGGTTGCCAATCCGACACTAAAGTGAAATCACCTTTGGAAAAGCAATATTTTGAAGATTATGAGGCACCTAAATATAAATGGGGATTCTTAAATACCAAAGGGGATATTGTGATTGATCCTATCTATGATGATGTGAGGGATGCTAAGCAAGATCTTATAGCTGCAAATTTAGAGGGGAAATGGGGATATATTAACCATAAAGGTAAAACAGTCATTCCTTTTATTTACCAACAAGCTCTTGACTTTAGTGAGTCCAGATCTTTTGTTCAAGATTTTGAAAATCAGTGGTATTTAATAAACACTACCGGTGATAGCATTACGACATTACAATATTCAGAGTTTAAATCATTTAAAAACAATCATTGTGTTGTAGGTCAAGCTGATAAATGGGGCTTAATCAATCAACAAGGAGATGAAATTGTTCCAATAATTTACAATAAACTTACTCAAACTAGTTATGGATATCTGATAGCTCAACGAGGAGAAAAATATGGTATTATCGACACTTTGAATAATATTCTTCTTGCCTTTAATTATGATAAAATTTACACCTCAGAATCTGAAATACTAAGACTTAAATCGAATAAAAAGTACACATTTTATTCGTTATCGGATAATTCGAAATCGAAAACAAATTTTGACAAAGCATACAATTTTTATAACGATTTGGCTTTGGTTTCTAATAATGGCAAATCTTGGTTAATTAACAAATCTTATAAAAAAGTAGAAGATTTGGGATCATTAAATGTTTCTCCCATTGGTCAGGGTTTCTATAAATACAAATCAAATAATCGGTATGGAATAATAAATCCGAAAGGTGTTAAAATCACAAATCCTGAATTCGAACTTGTCAATCAATATAAAGCCGATCGGCTCGTTTTTTCTAAAAATGATTTATTTGGATATCTTGATGATAAAGGAAAAACCATCTTCCCAGCAGTATTTCCACTGGCATGGGATTTTTCTGGTACCCTAGCAAGAGTAATTGGACCAAGAGGAGTTGCATTTATAAATCGAGATGGCAAACTCATTTTTGAATCTCCTTATTTTGAGATACGAGATTATTATAATGGTATAGCGAGATACCAATCATTTAGATAGTTTTCTCAGTTTATCATATATTTGCGCAAAATTTAGCATATGAGTTTCGATTTAATCGTTTTAGGGAGTGGTCCAGGTGGCTATCCTGCTGCAATCAGAGCATCTCAGTTAGGGATGAAGGTAGCCATTATTGAAAGAGAAAACCTTGGTGGTATTTGCTTAAATTGGGGTTGTATTCCAACAAAAGCATTGTTGAAGTCTGCTCAAGTGTTTAATTATATTAATCACGCCGAAGATTACGGCATCAAAGTTTCTAAAGCAAGTCCTGATTTTGATAAAATGATATCGAGAAGTAGAGGTGTTGCTGATGGCATGAGCAAAGGGATTCAATTCTTGATGAAAAAGAATAAAATCACAGTCATTGAAGGTGAAGGAAAATTAGTCCGCGGTAAAAAAGTTGTCGTGACTGATTCAAAAGGAAGCAAAAAGGAATACAGCGCTCCAAATATTATAATCGCAACTGGAGCAAGATCAAGAGCACTACCAAATATTCCAATAGATAACAAAAAAGTAATCGGATATAGAAAGGCCATGACTTTACCTAAGCAACCAAAAAGAATGGTTGTGATCGGTGCCGGAGCTATTGGCGTCGAGTTTGCATACTTCTACAATTCAATTGGAACTGAGGTAACAGTAGTTGAGTTTTTAGAAAATGGCTTACTGCCAAGAGAAGATAAGGATGTTTCAAAAGAGTTAAATAAGGTCTTCAAAAAAACAGGTGTAAATGTATTAGGCAATACAGCGGTCCAATCTGTTGACACGAAAGGAAAAACGGTTAAAGTGACCGTTAAGTCAAGAAAAAATGATAAGGAGGAAGTTATAGAGTGCGATGTTGTTTTGAGTGCCACTGGAATCATGCCAAACACTGAGGATATTGGATTAGAGGTTTTGGGAATCAATAAAGGTAAGCATGGACATATTGAGGTAAATGAGTTTTACCAAACTAACGTTCCTGGTATCTATGCCATTGGAGATGTACTGGATACACCGGCGCTTGCCCATGTTGCAACTGCTGAAGGTATTACTTGTGTAGAGAAGATTTCTGGAATGAATGTTCAACCAATTAATTACAAAATAATCCCGTCATGTACATATTGTTCACCAGAGGTAGCATCCGTCGGACTTACTGAAGAAGCCGCAAAAGAAGCTGGCTATTCTTTAAAGGTTGGAAAATTTCCATTTTCCGCTTCTGGAAAAGCAAGCGCATCGGGAGCGAAAGAAGGTTTTGTGAAAGTAATATATGATGAAAAATATGGTGAATTACTTGGTGCTCATATGATTGGTTCTAATGTAACTGAAATGATTGCCGAAATGGTAGTTGCCATGAATCTTGAAACGACTGGACATGAAATCTTAAAATCCATACATCCGCACCCAACGATGAGCGAGGCTGTAATGGAAGCAACTGCTGTTGCCTATGATGAAGTGATTCATTTATAAATAGGAAAAAATAACAAACATAAAAAGGGAAGTCAATTGACTTCCCTTTTTTATTTAAAACAACTATTATTTAATCTTTCTAATAAATATTGAAGGTCTTAACATTAAAGCCTCCAAAAATACCCAAGCCATTTTCAATATTTGAAAACAAATCTGAAGGTGAACTTCCGCTTGTGTTTTTAACCGCAGTTTGTTTATAGTTTTCATATGTCTGTAAGTATTCATACAAATCATCTGAAACGGCCATTACAGTTAACTGAAAAATTGGTTGACCATTGGTTTCTGCATTTGAACTTCCTTCGACGATACCTTTCAAAATATCGTTATTAACAACCAAACGATTCAATATTTTACCTCCTGTTTTTCCACTATCAGAAATAAATGAAGGTGAACTTAATGATGTTTGCTTATCACTAGAATCACTTTGTGAATCGTCAATTGCTGTAACTGCATAAGTATCTTCTGGAGAAACATTAAGTCTTTCGTTTGTAGGAGAAGTTTCTCCTTCAACTGATTGCAAAGGTTGTATAGTGTGAATCTCAGGGATTTCTATTTCTTCTGTATTGTCCAATCTTTCTTCATAAGTAAATGGAGATATTTCCCATACATAATAATTCTTTTCTCCGGGATCATCTTCGATCTCTATATCTATTTCTATTGTCTCCAATCCATTTTGATCTAAAACAGCTTGAGAAATTACTGATACATCTAGGACACTAGGAACATAAGTTGTTGCTCTTACTTGCGGGTTGTTTGGAACATCAACAATTAAGGAATATTCATGACCTTCAAATGGGTTTACCCCTCGGCAATATAATCCTGGTGACTTTTGCTCAAGAAAAAATGATTGTCCACTTGATTGATTAATCACGCGAACATCTGCATCAGAGATTAAACTGAAATCTGCGTCATCAAAAATAGATTTGGTGTAGCTCAGTTTGACGTTCCAAGTTGAATCTGTGGAGATTATGGAGTTCAAAACTATTTCGCGTTCAAATTCATCGGCTTCAAATGCGCGTCTGCTTTCACAAGAGGTCATAAAAGCAACAATTAATATTAGAAGGCTAAGTCTAAACATTCACCCTAAAATATAACATTTTAAAGGAGAAAACAAATCAAACATAATTGACTATGAACGCTTTATAGATATATTTAAGAAAATTTGAATATATTATTCAATAAATAAAAAACTAAATTTTGTTCTTGCCAATTATTTGCACCAGTTTAATATTTAGATTACAATCATTGAATTTTTTCCAAATTAAATTTGCCTATTATCAGGAAAGAAATTTCTTCTTCGTCCATTTAAATACAGAAGAAAAATATAAATGGCCATTCAAATAGGTAGCCCATTTATAAAATCGAATATCAAGCCAATCCCTAAAAGAAAACCACTTTTTAACCTTATGAGCTTTAATTTGATTTAGAATATTGCTTTTATCAAGACCAAATACAGCAAAGTCTTCTGGATTAATGCCTGAGATATATTGAGACAAAACTTTCTTTCTATATGTAGAATCAAAAACAGATTTCCACTTTTCCAATGATTCATTACTTACTTTACTAAATTGGCGTGAGCCCGTTTGGTCTCCCAACCTTCCATCAAGTGAAGCCAATTCGTTTTGCTTTTCAAATTTAATATCTAAATATGCGCAAACATCTTTTAAAATACGATCAGAATTATCAACCAACTCCTCGTATTTTATAATCATTGAATTTTCATTTAAAGCCTTAAAGCCGTTAGCTAAGTTATGCCAACCCTCTTCGAGATCAATTGATACAGCAAATAATCTTTTAAATCTGTTGTTCCCCCACGTCGTCAAAATAGATGCGTAAATATCCAAAGGGTTTCTAACTAAGAATATAAACTTACCGTTAGGATAAAGCTTTATGATATCTTCAATAATGAGATGATACCTAGGTGTTTTATCCAGAAAATATTTTTCACCTTTGTTACATAATTGACTATAAATTTGGTCAGACATTTTTCTCACTCCGTCTAGGTAACCCTTTTCCCCATTTGGCAACTTAAGAATTAAATCATTCAATGCTTTATGACCATTCAAGTGTGAGTATTCTGTAATCATGCCTTGCTCTTTTTTAGCATATAATAAAGGCAACAACAACCAAGGTTCTGAGACGGAAGCAATTTCAGAATGTTGCATCATCAATCGTTGCAACAAAGTGCTTCCAGATCTTGGCATAGAAAATATAAATATTGGGCTCTTCATTCGAACCTAAAAGTAACATTTTCATTAGAATTTTAGGTTTATGACTAAAAGAACAGAAATAAATTAATGCGTTACCAAGCCCAGGATAAATTGACTTGCGGCAAGATAGGATAAATTGATATTTTAACTAATTCAGGAGCACTTCCAGGAACCGCATCTTCCAAGTATTCATAAAATGGATTTCTTCGATCATAGATATTGTAAACACCTACATCAATAGTAAATTCAGTTTCGTTTTCTAAAATTCTTTTGACACTATAAAACAAATCTAAATGATGAAAACTTTCCAAGCGACTGTTGTTTCGCGAAGTTGGCACTAATACCGGTTCTTCACCTACACCTTCTTGAACTTTATCTGAAAGACTGTAAGCATTTCCAGTTCCATAAACCCAGTTAACTGAAAGTGATTTATATGAATCAAACTTATATTTGAAATTTGTTGCGATATCATGAGGTCGGTCAAATTTGTATGGGAATGCTTCACCTTTATCAATATTTTCAAATATTCGCTGTGATTTTGAAATCGTATATGCAAGACTGCCATCAAATTTAGTAGAATTAAAACGAGCAAAGAACTCTGCTCCGTAAGCTCTGCCTTTCCCAAGGGTCACACGCTCTTCCCAGTTTGAATTATCAACTTCCACTTGAAACAATTCGTCATCGATAATAAAAGAATATAAAATATCAGAAGGATTTCTATACTCTATTAAATTATCAAATTGCTTATAAAATACTGAAGCACCCAATTGCCATCTATTTTTAAAATATTTATAATCTATAGAAAAATTATTGGATAATTCCGGAGGCACCAAATTGGTACTGGGCACCCACAAGTCAGATGGAATTCCCAGTGCTGGGTTTGTCAATAAATGCGTAAACTGGCTTATTCGAGCGTAAGACAATTCAAATAAGTTACCGTTGTTTTTGTAACTGAGATTTAAACGAGGATTTAAATATGTATACCTTGAATCCTTATTGAAAAATGCATTAAATCTAAAGCCAGTATTTAGCGTTATATTTTTGGTTAAATTATATTTGTTTTCGATAAATAATGAAAGTTCATTTGTCTTATAAATCGTATCTAATAATTCAGGAACTTCATTATTGGGAGTAAAATTTTCAGACTCCAATATCGAAGGCTGATTTGTATGATTAATAAGATCAAACCCAAATGTTGTTTTTCCAATTAGGTCATGATAGGTTTCTACATAAGACTTTAATATAATGTCATCAATTTGTGAGTTGGATAATATATCAAACTGGCGAATACCTGTACTATCTTGAAGCAAATAAAGTAATTCATATGTACCTCGAGACCTAAAGCTATAATCAGATATGCCAAGTGTAGTGTGCATAGAAATTCTTTCATTTATTAATAGATCCCAGTTGGCTGAAACAACTTTATTTCCCCAATTTATTCTGTTGTAATCCTTAAACCTATTTACCCCCAAAGTATTACGCTGGATTAACACCAAGTCTTCACCTAGATAAGCTGACAAACTCAATTTATTACTTTGAGAAAACCAATGCGTAATTTTAGCATAACTGTCATTATACTTAAGACTCAAATCTTTTATATCTGTAAACTCTTTAACAATTGGTTCAACTATATTTGAAAACAAACTAAATCGGCCATTTATATTTACAGAAGTATTGGGACCTAAAGGTCCTTCAAGATGCGCACTGATACCTTCTAGGCTTATTGAAATTGCTCTTTCAAATTCTTTCCGATTGCCTTCTTTCAAATTAACATCAAGAACACCTGATATTTTCCCTCCGTACCTAGCAGGGAAACCAGATTTATATAAGGAAATATTTTTAATAGCTGACGGTATGAATATAGACGACAACCCTCCAAGGTGGCTACCTTCATATATGGGTATACCATCCATTAATATTAGATTTTGATGAGGCCCTCCTCCTCGTATAATCAAACCGTTTTGACCCTCAGACCCATTGGATACTCCGGGGACACTTTTTAGATAAGCAAAGACATCAGGAAGTCCTCCTATGCTTTTAAATCTACTCACATCATTGGTTGTTACCTTCCTGTCTTGCTTAATCTTTTCTTGAGCATTTGGTGTAATAACAATATTAAAATCCAAAGCAGTCGTCAATGTAATTGTCTGACCTAAAGTAACTTTTTGACTAGGAACTATTTTCTTCCTTTTAAATCCTAAATTTTGAATAATAATGCCCTCATGATCGATAGGAAATGTCAAAATAAAATGGCCATTAATATTTGATATTGTGGATGCACCTTTTTCTGTATAAATCGTTGCACCTATAATTGATTCTCCAGAAAAAGAATCTATTATTGTTCCACCAATTGTAAAATTCGCAGCTTTGGAAAGGATAATTTTTTCTGATAGATCATTCTCAAATTCATAATCGAGAATCATTCTATTACAGACGATTTCTAATAAATCTTCTAGTGGCATTTCTGCAGATAAGCCATCCAAGTTTATCTTGGATTCGAGATCTAAGCTAGAAGCATTAAAAACAAAAAAAGATTCTGTTTGATCTTCTATGGATGCCAACAAATTACTGAGAGTTGTTTCACCTTCTGGTACCTTAATTAATTGCTTGACTCCTTGCCCCAATAAACTTGAGGATATTATAAATGCACATATGATTATATGTACGATTTTCAATTTAATTACATTTAAAACTTGTTATAACAACTTGCTTTTCAGAGATGGTATAATCAAGATCATAAATTTTTTCTAACTCTTTAAACACTTCGGAAATGTTTTCCTGTGTATATTTTGATCTTAATCTGCAAGATGACAAATCTGCATTTTGGGGAGGTACAATTGAAACGCCGAAATGTCTTTCCAAAGCGGGAAAAACTCTAGATATAAATTCGTTATCGAATACTAATTCTTTATTCTTCCAGCTTAACGTGTTTAAGTTTCGATTTTTAATTTTAGTAAATGCGCCATTTACCTTAACTATTCTATCATCTTTTTCTAGAATGATGACTCTATTAAGTGCGTGAAATTCAACAATACCAGAAAAAACAGTAAGATCAAATTCATCTATAGTATTGACAACATTAAATTTTGTACCGATGACTTTAATAAAATCGGTCTCATTCAATTCAATGATAAAAGGATTTTCTTTATTCGCTTCGATTTCAAAGTAAGCTTCCCCTTCTAGCGCTACCCTTCTTTCATTTATAAATTCAGATTCATATGAAACAAGACTGTTTCTATTAAGCCAGATTTCTGAATTGTCTTTTAAAGCATAATGCTGTGTTTCATTTTGAGATTGAAATACATCAATACGCTTATCAGATTTAAAATAAAAATATGCCCCTAACATCAATCCAAGAACCAATATGGCAGCAATCCATTTGATCATACCTGGTTTCTTGTCACCAATTTGGGATTCGACAGATGACCAAGCTTTTTGCTTATCAAAATCTTGATAATTGACATCTTTATATTTCTCTGACATCGTTTTTAGAAATTCTAAGTTTTCTTGAGATTCCTTTTTCCAACTCTCCAACATCTCATATTCTTCAGTACTCGCTGAATTATTTATAACTTTTAAAATTATTTTATCAATATTCATTTAGTATTCTACAATTTAATCTTTTAACAATGATCTTAAGATCTTCATGGCTTTTAAAAGATGATTTTCAACAGTTTTTAATGCAATATTTTTGGAATCAGCAATTTCAGCGTAAGTTAAGCCTTTAAACTTATGCAACACAAATACTTCTCTACATTTAGGCGGCAAATGTCGCAACGAGTTATTTAATCGTTCCATTCTTAAATAAACATCCGATATTTCGTCGTGGTCGGCACTTTCAATTGCTTCAAAGTCTGCTTTTTGCTTAGCCGCTAATCTGACTTTTTGAGATCGGAGATATTCTAATGCTTTATTATGGGTTGACTTAAAGATGTAGGCTTTTATGCCGTTTTGAACCTTAATTGTTTCCCTATTATCCCACAAATAAATAAAAACATCTTGAACAACATCTTCAGCCGCCATTGCATCATGCAAAATGTTATTAGCATAATTACATAAAGGATTATAATAGTCTAGGAATGTTTGTTTAAAATCAGCTTTATTGGCAAACAACAATTGGCAAGGATTTAAATTAGCTTTAAATTAACATTTAGATGATAAATATAAGGGTTAATCTAAAAATACCTCATTAGAAATTGCCATTGATCGGTTGAAGGCCTCCATATCGATCGAAATATTTTCATCTATAGAATTGAAGTAATGAACAAGATGTTCAGTTGGCATATTGCCTGTCAATTCATCTTTGGCCATTGGACATCCACCATAACCTTTGATTGCACCATCAAATCTTCTACAACCATGAATGTAAGCTGCAATAACCTTCTCTTTCCAATTATCCTGTCTCGTATGCAAATGTGCACCGAATTCAACATCTGGATAAGGCGGGATTAAATGACCGAACAGATAACTGATACTTTCCGGGCTTGCAACACCAATAGTATCTGACAATGCGATATGTTTAATATTCATCGCTGCCAATGCATCGACCCATTTTTGGCAAATTTCAACGTTCCATTCATCACCATAAGGGTTACCAAATCCCATTGAGATATAAATAACCAGTTCTTTTCCTGCTTTCAAACATTTGGCTTGAATATCACTTACGCGGTGCAACGATTCCTCTATTGTAGCATTTGTATTGCGAAGTTGAAATGTTTCTGAGATAGAAAATGGATAACCTAGGAAATCAATCTCTTCAAACTCACAAGCATCATTTGCGCCTCTCAGATTAGCAACGATGGCTAACAGTTTCGATTGTGTTTTAGACAAATCCAACATACCCAAAACTTGAGCCGTATCTTTCATTTGAGGAATCGCTTTTGGAGAAACGAAACTCCCAAAATCGATGGTATCAAATCCAACATCCAATAAGCTGTTTATATATTTGGCTTTGGTCTTAGATGGTATAAACCCGTGAATACCTTGCATAGCATCCCGTGGGCATTCTATAATCTTCAATTTAGAAGGTTGAAATGTCATCAATGAGGTTTCTGTTCCGCAAAATACATTGTAGTAAAATATAATACAAGAAACCTGTAGAAAATCATATTTATAAATTATATTTTCGTGGAATCAAATCAATCTAATGAATAAGAGATCATTCTTTGCTATTCTAGGCTTTTTAATATTCTTTTTCGGCTTTTTGTCGATGATATTTTTATTATTTGCGGGAGGTCTTAGGTTTAGCTTTCTAAGTTTTATTGACAATTTCGGTACTGTTCCAGGTTTCGTTATACGATTGGTAATGATTTTCGGCGGAATAATAATGTTTTACTGGAGCAGATTTGAACAAACAGTATAAAAAAAGGCCGCTTTTCAGCAGCCTTTAATATTTATTAACTTTTCACAGTCTTCACTATTACGGAAGCCACTTTATATGGATCTGCATTAGAAGCTGGTCGTCTGTCTTCCAACCATCCTTTCCATCCATTCTCAACAACAGCGATTGGAATTCTTATAGATGCACCTCTGTCAGAAACACCATATGAAAACTTATCCATGCTTTGTGTTTCATGTTTACCTGTCAACCTTTGTTCGTTGTCAGCTCCATAAACTGCCATACATTCTTTCACGACTTTCTTAGGTCTGAACTTTTCACAAATCGATTCAAAGATTTCTTTCTTTCCGCCTGTTCTCAATTTAGTGTTTGAGAAATTTGCATGCATTCCTGAACCATTCCAATCTCCTTTTACAGGTTTTGGATGAATGTTAATTCGAACACCAAATTCTTCACCTACTCTTTCCATTATATATCTGGCAACCCAAACTTGATCGCCTGCTTCTTTTGCTCCTTTTGCAAAAATTTGATATTCCCACTGACCTTTCATTACTTCAGCATTTACACCTTCGATGTTGATGTCTGCTTCGATGCACAATTCTAAATGTCTTTCAGCTATTTCTCTACCGACAGCAAATTCAGCTCCAACTGAACAGTAGTAAGGACCTTGTGGTGGTGGGTAATATCCACTAGCAGGAAAGCCTAAAGGTGTGTGGTGATCCAAATCCCAAAATACATATTCTTGTTCAAAGCCAAACCAAAAGTCATTATCATCATCATCAATAGTAGCTCTTCCATTTGAAACATGAGGTGTGCCATCTGAATTCAAAACTTCACACATGACTAATAATCCATCCTTTCTAGCTGGATCATTAAATACACGTACTGGTTTTAATAAACAATCAGAACTGTTTCCCTTTGCCTGGTTCGTTGACGAGCCATCAAAAGACCATACTGGAAGGTCACTTGGTTTCCCTTTATACTTTTTTGCGTCGACAATTTTCGTTTTACTTCTTAGCATTTGGGTAGGTTCAACGCCATCCAACCAAATGTATTCGCACTTATATTTTTTAGTAGCCATTAGGTATTTGTTTAAATTTGGCGCAAAATATTGCCTAATTTATCATATTTAAATTTTTATTATTTAATCTTTGTGATATTCAAAATATATATTTTTTCATATATAACTGAAATACAAGTATTTATATAATATAATGTTGTTATGCCTATAGCTAAATCATCTTCTCTAGTAAATTTAATTAATGCCCTCTCAAAATCTGAAAAGAGGCATTTTAAGATATATGCGAACAGATTTAATAGTAATAAAGATGGATTCTTTCTGAAATTATTCGACACATTGGAAAGTAAAACTGGACTTTCTGACGAAGCCATCATCGACAGACTACATTTAAAAAACAAAACACAATTTGCTAATGTAAAAAGACATTTGTTCGAACAAATATTGATTAGCCTAAGACTTCAACATTCAACCAAAAATGAAGTACTCTCATTCAATCAAGCCCTGGATTTTTCGCACATACTAGATTCTAAAAATTTAAAAACTGAAAGCTTGGAACTATTATATAGATACAAGACCAATGAAAGTATTTTAAACCAAGAAGATCATTTAATTTTACTTAAAACCATAAATACATTAACCAAAGAAACTGATTATAACATTGCGAACGAACTTTTCAGTTTGAAACAAAATTTGAAAATAGAATGGGAATTGGAAAGATTCCTTTCAACCCTAATAACCGATTTTAATGATTTGGGATTTACCAGAAATGATCGTGAGTATCAACTAAGAAAGAAATTTTTCTCAACATCCTTAATTGATCTTAGTAGAAAAAGTAATAATCAAACTCATCGTTTAACCTTGTTCAAGGCAAGGATTGTTTATTATAAATGTAATCATCAGTATTTAAACATTTATAAAGAAAGTTACAAACAACTCATTTCAATATTAAATTCAAACTCTTCTGATGACGATTTGAAAAAAACACAATTATTTGCATTGGAATATCTTCTTTATGCAAGTTTTAATCTCAATAATAAAATTAAGTTCAACAAATACTATAAATTATTTCTCAAATTATCTGACAACGATAAATTGCAAAGTATTTCAAATTCTAAATCTATCATATTGATGCTAGATCATTTAACAATAAATCAAAAATTTAGGAATTTATATCACGTTTCAGAAAGTCTGATTAATCAATGTGCATCCATGCAACTTACTGCTAATGAGCAAGCATTAATACATTACAAACTAGCCTTACTTTTCGCTTATAAAGGAGACTATGACCAAGCTATCAATCTATTTATTAAAATTCTAGAATTCGATAAAATAGATATTTCCATATCCTTATATTCGAAATTAATAATGGTGCTGTGTCATTACAGGTTGAATCATTTTGAATTTGTTGATAATCAAATACCCAACATAAGGACTGCCTTTAGAAATAATCAGATGATGACTAAAACCATTGACGCCTCACTCATTCAATTAAAGAGAGGAGTAAAAGCATTAAACTTTGGACTAAAAGATGACATCGATAATCTTCTTGAAAAATTGAATATTTATAATCAATCACCATATGAAAAAACATCATTTCTTTATTTCGATTTTTATTTTTGGTTTGTCAGCATTATGTTAGATATTACAGTTGATAAAGCAAAGAACAGCTTATAAATGAAGATATATTGTTTACTTCTTTTTCTACTTTTCTCTACCCAACTTTATAACCAAGTTATATCGGATCAATTATTTGATCAGATTGAAAATTTTATTGAGGAGCAAGATTTGGAAGTTGATGTTATTAATCTTTATGAAAGATTACAAATATTATCTGAGAGCCCGATTGATTTAAATAAAGCAGATGCAGATGATCTTACAGAATTGCGTTTGCTTTCTAATATCCAGGTTTATGCTTTAATAGACCATATTGCAGAATTTGGAAAACTTATTTCAATCGAAGAACTGCAAAGTATCCCTAGTTTTAATATTGAAGATATAAACAGGTTACGACCTTTTGTGAAGGTCAATTCAAATGATCAGTTTCAAATGTCGATTCCAAATATGATCTTCAATAGTAGGAATGAATTTTCGCTAAAATGGGCGCGCATCTTACAAACTAAAAAAGGTTTCATCCCTGATGAAAATGGTGAAACAAAATATATCGGCGATCAAAACAGATTTCTTGCGAGATATAGAAATAATTTTGAAAACAGACTGAGGTTTGGCTTTACATTTGAAAAAGATCCTGGCGAAAAATTAATTCCCGAAGGCAGCAAAGGATTTGACTATATGAGTTTCTTCATGTATTTAAAAGATTATAACAGAACGTTAAAAGACTTAGCCATTGGTGATTTTTCTGTAAGTCTTGGTCAAGGGCTTATTGCCCACAATGGCTTTGGAGCGGGTAAGGGCGCACTCGTCACACAAATCATCCGTGGCGGTCGTGTCATCAGACCTTATTCTTCAGTTTTCGAAAATGGTTATCTGAGAGGAATAGGAACTACAGTCAGAATAAATGAAAATATTGAAATTACAGTATTTGGAAGTCGAGTCAATCGAGATGGTAATGTTCAGACGGATACATTAGACACTTCTGAGCAAGAACTGGCTTTTACTGGTCTTCAAACAAGTGGGAACCACAGAACCGAGGGTGAAATCGAAGATCGTAAAAAAGTATCTAACACAACCTTCGGAGGAGCCCTTAAATACAAAGCAAGAAAAGGTCATATTTCTTTAAATATGATGAGCAATCAGTTTGGCTTGACTGTATTAAGTGATGATAAACTTTATAATAAATACAGATTTAGTGGTACAGCCTTTACCAATGTTAGTCTAGACTATAACTACCGTTATAGAAATTTCAACTTCTTTGGAGAATCAGCAACTGCTGTTAATAATGGATCTGCGCATATGTTTGGTGCCATGATAGGACTTCATAAAAACGTAAGTCTTGCTTTGCATTTTAGAAATTATTCTAAAGGATATGTTGCGCTTCTTCCGAATGCATTTGCAGAATCCAGCAGTATAAATAATGAAAATGGTATTTATATTGGAATGGAATGGCAGATAAGCCAAAAATGGAAATTTAGAACTTACGCGGATTTTTGGAAACATCCATGGTTAAAATTTGGTATCAGCAGGCCTTCAAATGGTCAAGAATATTACTTAAGGCTAGATTATTATCTAAAGAGAAAACTACTGGCTTACATTCAATACACCAATGAAGAAAAGTTAAGAGATTATATCGTTGATGGGTTTGCTACTACACAAACAGGTAATCAAAGAAAACAAAGAATAAGACTTCATTTCACAAACCAACTTACCAAAGGCATAGAGTTGAGAACAAGAGCGGAATACGTATTATTTAAAAATGAGATCAAACAATCACGAGGCTTTTTATTGTATCAAGATATTATATTTAAATCCATTGCTTCTCCGTTATCCTTTACGAGTAGAATTGCATTTTTTGATACAGATGACTTTGACAGTCGAGTTTTCGCTTACGAAAATTCTGTCCTTTACGAATTTGCAATTCCTTCTTATTTTGATCAAGGGTTCAGATACTACTTAAACCTAAGATATAAGACTAGGCAAAATTTAACCATTGAATTGAGATATGCAAAAACACATTTGACGAATAGGGATTCTTTTTCGAGTGGCAATGAATTTATCGATGGAGATTCAAGAAGTGAAATCAAAATTCAAACAAGGTATGTCTTCTAAAACTGTCTTATTCGTAAATAAGATATCTGCCTCTTATCTTTTTAAAATCCTCTAAGTCATTTTGCCAAGACGCTCTGATCTCCTTTAGAGAAGCGCCTTCAATAATCATATTTTTCAATTCGTCAGTTCCTGCCAACAGATCAAAAAAGTTATTGTCATTAAAAAAGGGAACACCTTTCTTCTCCGCTTCTTTGTAGAATTGCAGCAGATATGAAATATCTAACCTATCCTTCGTAGGTAATACTTTCCTTAAATCTAGACCTAAGCAAGTTTCATTTTCATGTTTTGGATATTTAGCTCCGGACGTTGAAACCGGTGTAAATTTAAAAGGACCAGATAATTCTGGATGGCCTATAACTTGAAAAGGGAATTCAGTACCTCTTCCTATACTAAGTGTAGTGCCTTCAAAAAAGCATAAACTTGGATAATGCAATATGGATATGGAATTTGGTAAATTTGGCGAAGGCTTTACAGGAAGCGTATAACGAAATCCTCTTTCGTAATTTCGACAAGGCACGATGGTCAATTCACATTGAACATTATCCTTCATCCACATTTCACCATTAATCATTTGAGCATATTCCCCAATCGTCATTCCATAAACAACAGGTACCTGATGCATTCCTACAAAACTTTGAAATTTAAGATCCAAGACAGGTCCATCTACATAATGAATATTAGGATTGGGTCTATCTAATACAATTAAGGGAATATCATTTTCTGCTGCAGCTTCCATAACGTAGTGAAGAGTAGATATATAGGTATAAAACCTAACCCCAACATCTTGTATATCAAAAACCAAAACATCAATACCTTCTAATTGAGCAGTTGTTGGTTTTTTGTTTTTTCCATATAAACTAATGATAGGTAATTTGGATTTAGAATCGATTCCATCAACCACCTTTTCGCCTGCATCTGCTTCACCCCTAAAACCATGTTCAGGTGAAAATATTTTAACCAAATTATGACCTGCAGAAATTAACGAATCAACCAAATGCGTAGTTCCTATTACACTCGTTTGATTGACAACTACACCTACATTCTTCCCATCCAATAGTTCTATGTAGGCTCCAGTAAGTTCTGCACCAGTGTATAGTTTGCCGTCATCATACTGTGGATCTGAATTAACTTCATTATTGCCAGAAATACAACCTATTAGGAGAAAAATAAAACCAATAAACTTTGAGATATTCAACATCACTATTTTTAGAATTAAAGGATATACTGAGCAAAAATCATGCTTGAAGTATACATATGAAAATAAATCATCATATTTATACTTTTATAGACACGAAGATAATAGATAAGTGATATGTCTCGCAAGTATGCTGTAGTAGATTTAGAAACAACAGGCGGTATTCCCAAAAGGGACAAAATCACTGAAGTGGCTATAATTATCTATGATGGCAATGAAATTGTTGATGAATTTCAGTCTTTAGTCAATCCAGAGCGGTCAATTCCTTCTGAAATCACACGAATTACTGGCATTACTAATGAAATGGTTGAAGATTCGCCTAAGTTTTATGAAATTGCTAAACCAATCATCGAAATTCTTGAAGGGTGTATCTTTGTGGCTCATAATGTGCGATTTGACTATAATTTCTTAAAGGAAGAGTTTAAATCTTTAGGATATACTTTTACTAAGCGGAATCTTTGTACCGTCAGGTTATCACGCAAAGCTTTTCCTAACTTAAGATCCTATAGTCTAGGTAATTTGATTAAGTATTTTGGTATTGAAGTCAATAATCGGCATCGTGCTTATGATGATGCTTGGGCAACAACCATACTTTTAGAGAAAATCTTCAACGAACAAACCACTCAGAAAGATGTACAGGCATTGGTGACTCAAAGCATCAAACTCACCAAATTGCCTCATGGGTTAAAAGAAGACGCTGTTTTGAAGCTTCCGGAAGAATGCGGCGTCTATTATTTTCGAAATTTAGAAGACAGAGTGATTTATGTTGGCAAAAGTATCAATATCCAAAATCGAGCAAAGCAACATTTTTCTAAGCATACACGCAAAACGGATAAACTGTTTAATCAAGTGGCTTCAATTTCCTACGAATTAACAGGCAGTGAATTAATATCTCTTTTGCTTGAATCATATGAAATAAAAAAACTACATCCTGAAATCAACAAAGCACAAAAAACCAGAACCTATAAATATGCCGTCATTAAAGATGTGGATAAGTCAGGTTATTTTAAATATAAAATTGTAACGGCTTCTAAGACTGAAGAACCACTATCATTGTACGGATCAAGAAAAAGTGCATTGGGACATATTGAAAACATTGGAGAAACTTTCAACCTTTGTTTAAAAGTAAATGAAATTGACAAATCTAAACATGCATGTTTCAGATATTATTTACAGAAGTGTCAAGGAGCTTGTATTGGAGAAGAGCCACCAGTTTATTACAATGAACGGTTTGAGGAAAGCTTATTACATGTCAATAAGATTTTTGATCAAAACTTCGTAATACTTGATGAAGGAAGAGAAAGAGATGAAAAATCTGTAATCTTAATTGAGGATGGTCACTATAAAGGATACGGTTATATTGACAGTTCATCTGTTCAATATGGTATCGAAGAATTAAAAGAAACGATTAAATATGAAACCATAAATCCAGAAGCAGATGTCATCGTTAGAAATTATATGTGGTCTCATCCAAAGCTTAAAGTACATTACTTTTAGTTCAGTGTTAACAGATCAAATTATATAAGTGTATTTTTATAAATATAAATTACAGTTATGAAATCAATATCAATATTTATTCTCCTTTTTGCAATTAGCCATTCAATCCATTCACAAGAGATAGGCACTAATGATTCCAAACTACCCTATTCCATGATCGATGGTTATCCTGACAACTTTGAATCAGGCAATATCATAAAACGCATGATTGATGGATTGGGATACAGATATTATTGGGCTACAGATTCTCTGAGAAATGAAGATTTAGATTTCAAACCTGGTGAAACCAATCGTACATCTAGAGAAACTTTGGAACACCTTTATAATCTATCCGGTTTTATTCTTAATAGCGCAGCGAATAAGCCAAACATCCGTCCGCGGCCTGAGAATAATGATACCTGGGAAGAAATGCGATCAAAGACTTTGAACAATTTATATACAGCTGCTGACCAATTTTCTAAAAAAAGTTCGAAAGATATTGAAACCACCACATTAGACTTTCAAAGAGGAGACAATTCTTCATCCGTCTCTTTTTGGCACCTATTGAACGGTCCACTCGCAGACGCACTTTATCATGTGGGTCAAATTGTGAGTAATCGACGTGCTTCTGGTAATCCGTTAGATCCTAGAGTAAATGTTTTTATGGGGAAGAATAGGTAGATGAAATTTGTTAATAACGATAGAGCATCACCAACAAAATGTTTTTTGTTTTATAATTTAGTAACTCTCAATTTACATTCTATATTTTATAACTCTGACCACATCTCCTCTGTTTACCTTTTTATAACTGAGTTACTATATTCTGTAAAAGAAATTAATTTAACAAAAATTGTAAAATGAAAAAAACAAATTAGTTAAAGCAAATTGATACCGAGTTCATATACTTTTTTATTATGCTCATTAGTCATTTATTTGTATTGTTTTCATCCAAAATTTCAATTCTAATTAAATAAATTTTCCAGCCAAACAATTAAACTTCCTTATTACAGTTTATATAAGTATTCGGGTCAATTAAGTCTAGCAATATTTAAAATCAGTAATATGAAGTGGATACTTTTATTATTCACCTTTTCTATGTCTAACCTCTCGGCTTTTTCAGACAGTACAAGGGTAAAATCACATCGGCATTCAAATTCTTCCGTCAATATCTTAGATGGTGGTAATATAGATTTTCTATCCAATGGCTTTTTGCGTTCATCCACTAATATTTTCAAATTTAATGTTGGTAATCCAAAAGGCATCTACCTTCCTTTTTACTTATTAGTTGGTGCTAATGTGGATATTAAGCTTGATGACAATAACATAAATGCATCAACGGCGTTTGACATGTTGAATAACATGGGTGGACTCATTAATTTTGGCATTGATGGTCGAGTGCCTGTCAAAACAAAGTACAGACATACCAAATTAGATGTTGTCTATCAGTTAGCGGTTAAATCAATTAATGGCTATGTAGATGAAAAAAATATCGATGAGCGATTCTTATCTAAAATGTTTTTGGTAGGCTTTCTTATAAAGTCCAGAGCCTGGAATCCTGATTCACCAAAACAGTTTGGAGAATTTTGGATAAAAAATGGAATTACTTTATCAGGAAATCCTTCAGAAGTAGTCAAAGACATTTGGGGTAATTACACAAACCCTCAGTTCGTCTCCCATATTCTTGAAGCTGGTCTTTTGTTAAGAGGTGGATTAAATCTGAAATTTGGATTCTATCAGTTTTTAAATAACAAAGAAGTCAATTTCATAGACGGAGCCAGTTTTAAAATTTCAGCTAACGTACTGTTACACTAAAGAAGAACAATCTGATTAAATTAAACCTGCTTGATTTAAAATATCAGACATTTGGGATTGAAGTTTTTGTGCTGAGTCTCTGGCTGCATTCGCAAAATCTTCACCTTCAGAAGCAAAAATAATGCCTCTAGAAGAATTAACCAGTAGGCCAACTTGATCATTAAG
>JABDKX010000178.1 GCA_013001975.1 Saprospiraceae bacterium
TAACTATCCGCTACTTTTTTAGCAATTGGGTCATCCCCTATCATTTCTTGAATTGATTCGTCTGTATATCGTTTCAAAGTTTTCAATACTTCATCTGGAAATTGTTTTAACTCAGTCCCCTCTTCTATTAATTTTTCCAAATAAACACCATTCTTTGCATCAAACTCTGCCAACATCCAAGACTGAACTTTGGTAGCTGCTGCCACGATTATTTCTTGTAAATCAGAAGGCAATTTATTGTAAGCCTTTTTATTTGCAAAAAACTCTAATTGAGTCCCAGGTTCATGCCATCCTGGCGTGTAATAATATTTGGCGACTTTAGCAAATCCCATTTTGTAATCATGATAAGGTCCAACCCATTCTGTTGCATCAATAACACCACGTTCTAAATTTGTATAAATTTCACCTCCAGGTACATTCATTGCCGCTCCCCCCGCTTTTTCTAATGCCTTTCCTGCGATACCAGGAATTCGCATTTTTAATCCTTTCAAATCATCAACGGAATTAATTTCTTTGTTAAACCATCCTCCCATTTGAACACCTGTACTCCCTGAGATGAAAGGAATTAAACCAAAAGGTTCATAAACTTCCTTCCACAATTCATAACCGCCGCCAGCAATTAACCAAGATTGGTGTTGTTGTGCATTCATACCAAAAGGCGCAGTTGAAAAGAAAGCTGCAGCAGGTGACTTACCCAACCAATAATATGAAACAGCAGACCCAATATCTGCTGTGCCATCTTGCACTGTGTCAAACGTTTCCATTGCTGGCACTAACTCTCCTTTAGCAAATAATTTTATATCCAATCGATTACCTGACATTCTTTTTATATAGTCGATAAAAAGCAAGTCTCCTTCTCCGAAAACGGGGAAATTTTTAGGCCAACAAGAAGCCATCCGCCATTTATAATTTTTACTAAAATTAATATTAACAGCTTCGATTTCCTTTTCAGGTTCTTGTTCTTTACATGAAGAAATCACGCTGGTCGCGGCGACAAGTCCTAAGCCTAATTTAACACTTGATTTAATAAAAGACTTTCTTTTCATATTGATGCATTATTTAAAAACATAAAGCAAATTAGGGAATAGAATAATGGTAAGAAGAAATAATAATTGTATTACAATAAATGGTATAATTCCTTTATAAATCTGTTGGGTCGAAATGGAATCCGGTGCGACACCTTTTAAATAAAATAATGAAAAACCGAAAGGCGGCGTCAGAAATGAAGTTTGCAAATTTACAGCCATTAAAACTCCAACCCACAACATATCTACTTCTAAAACATTAAAAATGGGCGTCACAACAGGAACAATAATGAAGATGATTTCTATAAAATCTATAAAAAATCCGGCAACAAACAATATCAACATAACCAATGCTAAAAAGAGTGTTGGGGACAGATTGGCTTCTGTAATTAATGACACTAAATAATCATCTCCACCTAACGTTCTAAAAACCATAGTGAACGTGGTTGCGCCTAAAAGAATAAAGAAAACCATTGAAGTCAGCTTCATCGTTTCTTGCATGACTTCATTTAATATTTTAAACGAAAACTTCCGTTGTATTACTGTCAATAAAGTGGCTCCCAATGCGCCAACTGCAGATGCTTCCGTTGGAGAAGCTACACCTGCAAATATGGATCCTAAGACCGCAATAATTAAAAACAAGGGTAAGACAAACGCCTTGATTAATTTGCCGGCAAAACCATCTTTTTTGTATTCTTTAATCTCATCATCAGGAATTGGAGGACCCCATTCAGGATGCTTTTTACAGATGATGATGACATAGATTATGTAAGCTAAAACCAAAAGCATTCCTGGTAATATCGCAGCTTGAAACATACTTCCAACATCAACTTGAACGCCTCCTCTAGAGCTGCTGCTGATCGTATCTGCCAACAAAACCAAAACAACGGAAGGCGGAATTATTTGCCCTAAGGTACCTGAAGACGCAATGACGCCTGTTGCCAATTCTGGTTTGTATCCTCTTTTTAACATGGTGGGCAGGCTAATCAATCCCATCGTAACAACTGTAGCGCCCACAATACCTGTTGAAGCTGCGAGTAAAGCACCAACAACAATGACGGAAATGGCTAAGCCCCCATGAAATTTACCAAATAAAATGGCCATCGTCTCCAACAAACTCTCTGCAAGTCCTGATTTTTCAAGCATGATACCCATAAAAATAAAAAGAGGAACAGCCATTAAAACATAGCTATTAATAGTGCCCATAAATCGCGAAGGCAACAGCTTAAAATCAGCAAAACGCATGACTTCAGGAAATAAAAAACACATGAGTAAACAGAACAAAACAGAAACACCACCAAGAGTAAATGCAACTGGGTATCCTCTCAAAATCAAGATAAATACCAAAACGAAAAGTACAATTGCATATACACCCATATCTTACGTTAGTTTATCGGTATTTACTTTTGGTTCTTCTCTAATTGTTTGAACAGATTCCAAAATATCAGCAATGGCTTGAATGGTTAACATCAAAAAACCAAGAAATAAAATAAATTTTAAAACGTAAATAGCAGGGAGGCCTCCAGGCTGTGCAGATGTTTCATTTATATACCATGATTTCAAGAAATAATTGAAACAAACATAAGTTGAAATCACTGCCCAAGGCAACAGTAAAAATAACCCTCCAATTAAGTTTGTCCAAGCCTTTTTCTTCGGAGAAAATTTAGTGTAAAAAACATCAACTCTGACATGCTTATCATATTTGAATGCGTAACCTGATGCCATTAGAAAAGTGATGGCGAAGAAATAGATTTCTAATTCAATGATCCAAATTAATGTAAAGTTGAATAAGTATCTTAGAATGACATCAATACAAATGAGAATGACCATTAACAAAGTACTCCAAGCAAATATTTTACCCGTCCATTCTGTTATCAAGTTTAAATTTGAAATTAAATTTCTCACGAAATGAAAGTAGGAAAATTTAATGGGAAACTCCCATCCTCATTGTAAATAAATTTGAGAATTGAAAACTGAAAATGGCTTTAATAAACTCTCAGAGTGTAAGATTTTATTCGTGGTATGGCGCCATATTTAGAATCTGGCATTTCTCTTATAATTCCAAAATCAAAGTTGTTATCAACAATGTATTTTTCAATACAATCTACAAAAATGCGTGTATTTTCATCTTCTTGATTAGGGACAGAAATTTCACTGTATGCCCCATTTGAATCAACCTTAATTTTAAAGTAAACATATCCACCTTTACTGATTTGTTCACATACTCTACCAACAGTTTTTCTTAATTGTGTCAATTTGTCAATTCTGTTTTTCTTAAGGCTATCAACCAGTTCTGGTGTAATGACCAGATTCTTGAGATCAAGTTTATTTTCAGAAACATTTGTTGCTGTCTTATCATTTTTACACGCCAAAAACATCAACAAAGCAAATACAATTAATAGGTGTTTCATGTTTTATAAATCAAGGTCATTTATAATATTGTCATCTACATCTTGAGCCAATGTCACTTTTAAATTAGGCGTTCGTTCCATTTCTCTTTTGATAGCAAAGTCAGCCTCTTTATTCCTAGCCCAACTTCTTCTTGCAATGCCATTATTTACATCAAAGAAAAGCATATTCTTTAACTTCTGTTCTGCTTCGTTTGAGCCATCTAACAACAACCCAAATCCGCCATTGATAACTTCTCCCCAGCCAACTCCGCCGCCATTATGAATAGAAACCCATGTTGCGCCTCTAAAACTATCTCCTATGACATTATGAATAGCCATATCCGCAGTAAAACTGCTGCCATCGTAAATATTACTTGTTTCTCTATATGGTGAATCAGTTCCACTGACATCGTGATGATCTCTTCCTAAAACAATAGGTGCTTTGATCGAGCCAGCTGCAATTGCATCATTAAATGCGGTTGCTATTTTCGCTCTGCCTTCTGCATCGGCATACAATATTCTGGCTTGAGAACCTACAACTAATTTGTTCTTTTTAGCATCTTCAATCCACTTAATATTATCAGACATCTGCTGCTGAATTTCAGGCGGGGCTGTCTGAATAATTTCCTTCATCACATCTAAAGCAATTTGATCTGACATATCAAGGTCTTCAGAATTACCAGAAGTGCAAACCCATCTGAAAGGACCAAAACCATAATCGAAACACAATGGGCCTAGAATATCTTGTACGTATGAAGGATAAATGAATTGACCCGTTTCTTCATTTATGATTTCAGCTCCTGCTCTAGATGCTTCTAAGAGAAAAGCGTTACCATAATCGAAAAAGTAAGTCCCTTTTTCTGTATGTTTTTGGATTGCTTTTGCGTGTCTCAGCAATGAAGATGACACTTCTATTTTAAATTGACTAGGATCATCTTTTATCATTGCGTTAGCTTCTTCAAAACTTAATCCTACTGGATAGTACCCGCCAGAATAAGGATTATGCAAAGATGTTTGATCTGATCCCAATTGTACATAAATATTTTTTTTATAAAAACACTCCCAGACGTCAACGACATTGCCAATGTAAGCAATAGAAACAATCGATTTATTTGCTTGTGCTTTCTTAACTTCAGAAACCAAATCTTCCAAGTTGTCTACCAATAAATCAACCCAGCCTTGTTCGTGTCTCTTATGAGCTGCATTTGGATTGACTTCAGCACATACAGTTATACAACCCGCTATATTCCCTGCTTTAGGTTGGGCACCGCTCATTCCACCTAGACCTGCTGTTAAAAATATTTTACCTGCAGGCGTTTCATTTGCCCATAACGTTTTTCTAAATGCGTTCATGACTGTGATACAAGTGCCATGAACAATGCCTTGTGGTCCGATATACATATATGATCCTGCAGTCATTTGCCCATATTGGGTAACACCTAAAGCATTAAATTTTTCTAGGTCATCTTTAGAAGAATAATTTGGGATCATCATGCCATTTGTTACAATAACTCGTGGCGCATCAGGCGACGAAGGAAATAATCCCATAGGATGACCAGAATACATGTGTAATGTTTGATCATCTCTAAGTTCTGACAAGTATTTCATAGTCAAAAGATATTGAGCCCAATTTTGAAAAACGCTACCGTTTCCGCCATAGGTGATCAACTCATTAGGATGCTGTGCTACTTTTGGATCAAGATTATTTTGGATCATCAACATAATAGCAGCTGCATGTTGCGAATGCGCAGGATATGATTCAATGGATCGTGCAAACATTTTGTATTCAGGCTGAAATCTGTACATATAGATTCTACCGTATTCCAATAATTCTTGCAGAAATTCTGATGCTAATTCAGCATGCCATTTTTTAGGAAAATATCTTAACGCGTTTTTTACAGCTAATTTTTTTTCATTGGGAGATAGAATGTCTTTCCTCTTAGGTGCTTGATTATCTCCTTTGGGCGCTACTTTTTTTGGTGGCAATTCATCGGGAATACCTTGTTTGATTTGAGTTCTAAAATCAACTTGTGTTTCTACCATAAAGAAATTTCATTTAATCAATTATTATATACCATTTGACCATTTATCCAAACATTAGATGGTTTTAATTGCCCTTGGTGGTATAAGATCTCATTATAGTTATCCGTTTTATAAACTACAAAATCGGCTCTTTTGTTTTTTTGAAGGACACCTCTATCAACGAGCTTTAATGCTGCAGCAGCTCTGTAAGTTATTCCAGCTAACACTTCTGCAGTAGTCAACTTTTCAAAAGTAGCCAAAATAGAAGCTTGAGTCAAAAGGTCTCCCATTGGCGCCGACCCGGGATTCCAATCTGAAGCGATTGCCAACGCACCGCCTGCATCTAGTATTTTTCTTGCAGGGGTAAAGGCACATCCGAGTCCAATCGTAGCACCAGGCAAAGCTGTTGAAATCACATCACTTGATGCCAGCATATCTATTTCTTTTTGAGTAGAAGCTTCCAAATGATCGGCACTTATAGCGCCATATTTAACTGCAATCTCAGAACCTCCTGTAGAAAATTGGTCAGCATGGACTGTAATATCAAAACCCAATTCTTTTGCGCGATTAAAATAGACATCTATGTTGTTTGCATCAAAGGCTTCTTCTTCGATAAAAGCATCAACGCGAGAGCATAATTTCCTCTCTGCTATCTGAGGAAATAATTCATTAGAAATATGCCTTAAATATTCCTCATGTGATCCATCAAAATCTTTAGGTTTTATATGTGCTGCTAAGCAAGTAGGAATTAATTGTGATGGCGTCAATTTATTCGCAGCTTCAATAGCTTCTAACATTTTTAACTCATCACTAACTGAAAGCCCATATCCGCTTTTAACTTCTATCGTTGAAATACCTGATAAAATCATTTTCTTAGCCCGCTTAACAATTCCTTCAATCAATTCTTCTTTACTGGCTTTTCTAGTCTTCGTTACTGTATCCCAAATACCACCTCCTGCTTTGGCTATTTCTAAGTAAGAAACACCTGCATTCCGCATTGCAAAATCATTGGCTCTTGATCCTGCGAAACAAATATGAGTATGTGCATCGACAAATGAAGGTAAGACAACAGCCTCGTAATCAATCGATATAATTTCTATTTCTGAATTCTCGAAATGTGCTTTTAAATCATTAAAATTGCCAAGTTCTTTTATAGTTCCTCCTTCTAATAGTAGCCCCGCATTACTGATTACTTGCAATTGGTTATCATGAAGAGAACCTTTCAAGGGAAGCTCCTGCATTGTAAGCATTTGCTTGAAAGGTCCGATTAATTTTGTATTGCTCAATAGATGTTTTTTATAAAAAAGAATCTACGTCAGTATATTTTAAATTGAAAGCTTCTGAAACACCTTTATAGACTACTTTTCCCTTAATCACGTTTAATCCTTTCTTCAAGGCTTCGTCTTCTCTACATGCTTGTTTCCATCCTTTATCAGCTAATTTGATAGCATATCTTAATGTTGCATTCGTTAAGGCTAAAGTAGATGTGTATGGTACTGCACCTGGCATATTTGCGACACAGTAATGAATGACATCATCAATAATAAAAGTTGGTTTAGCATGAGTCGTTGGCTTGCACGTTTCAATACAACCGCCTTGATCAACAGCAACATCAACCAAAACGGTTCCTGGCTTCATATCTTTAAGCATCGCTCGTGTGATTAATTTTGGTGCTTTTGCGCCTGGAATTAATACAGCACCGATGATCAAATCTGCTTGCTTTGACAATTCCACAATATTGTATTCATTAGAATAAACGGTTGTCACATTTGCAGGCATAACATCTTCTAAATAGCGCATTCGATCTAAGTTGATATCAAGTATTGAAACATCAGCACCCAGACCTGCAGCCATTTTAGCTGCTTCTGTGCCTACTATCCCGCCACCAATAACCATAACTTTAGCTGGGGGGACACCTGGAACACCCCCAAGTAAAATACCTCTTCCTTTGAGAGGTTTTTCTAAATATTTAGCGCCCTGCTGAACAGACATCCTTCCTGCGACTTCTGACATTGGTACCAAAAGAGGTAAGGATCTGTCAGGTAATTCAACAGTTTCGTATGCTAAACAGACAGATTTGCTTTTAATCATAGCTGCTGTCAGCGGTTTATAAGACGCAAAATGAAAATAGGTAAATACCAGTTGATCAGGTTTTATCAATTTATATTCTGGCTTAATAGGTTCTTTGACCTTCATAATCATTTCCGCCACTTTATAAGTTGACTCTATATCTTTTTTGATTTTTGCACCTGCTTTCCTATAATCTGCATCAGAAAATCCGCTACCAAGTCCTGCTGTACTTTGGATGTAAACTGTATGTCCGTGGCTTACTAATGCTTTAGCTCCTGCTGGTGTCAGTGCTACCCTATTCTCATTGTTCTTAATTTCTTTAGGAACCCCTATTATCATATTGTTAGTGTTATTATGGTTATTAATTGGTTAGGTTAGATTTACGAGGCTAATATAGTGAAGTGATTTAATTTTTTTCGGTTTAATATTGGAAAATGATCGAATAAGAATCTGGCGAAGTTATTTAAATAAAAAAAAATGCTTAAGCCAATTTCTGACCTAAGCATTTGAAAAAAATATAATTGCTTTCTAAAACTATGAAAAAAATTCTTCTAATTTAATAATGTTATTGACCCTACAAATTTATGTTCACTTTCAAGCGCATCAATTACAACAACATGATAAGTATAAACACCAGCTCTTACTCTACCATCTTTCCATATACCATCCCATCCAAAATCAGGGTCATTTGGAAGATGATCTTCTTCCCCTTCAAAAACTTGAGAGCCCCATCTATCAAAAATTCTAAATGATTTTACACTTGTAATATTTTCGTCAGTTTGTACAAAAAATCGATTGTTAAAATCTGAAATCTCTGGTGTAAAGACATTTGCTAAATAGACATTTACTTCTAATATCTCACGAATTACAACGCAATCAGATTCTTCACAGCCATTAATATCGACAACTCGTGCACAGAATGTAGTTACACCTTCAGGATCTACTTCAATAATAGAACAAGAATCATAATCACCTTCACAAATAACTTCTCCATCTTGTGTCCAAATAATACTGTCAATTTCAGAAGGGAGTGCATCAGATTGAACTTGTAAAGGATAATAATTTTCTCCATAAGTAATTTCAACATCTCCACCGAGATCTAAATTTAAGTTGATCCGATCATTGATTACGAGTCCGGAAACTGTAGCTTCACACCCGTTACCATCTTGTAATGTTATCGTATAGGATCCAGGAGGAAGATCTGAAAATTCGGCATCTTCTGTCCAAGTTTGACCATCATCAATAGTATAAATATAATCACCATTTCCTCCTACAGAATTTTGAACTAAGATAGTTCCGCTGTTCTGCCCTCCGCAATCAAATGGTAAAATTTCTGTATCAAAAGTTGGAAATCCTATATCTTCAGTTATAACAACTTCATCTTCTGATTGGCATCCAAAAATGATATCTGTAACGACTACTTTATAAGTACCTGCTTGATAAATTGTTGGATGAGCAATATCAGGTTCGTCAATTGCCAAACCACTCTCTTCTGTCCATTCATAAATTAATCTTGGACCTTTGGATAGATTATCTCCTCCCAGAATTATATCTGTATTTGAACAAGTAATGATCGTTGGCAGACCAGCATCTGCAATCGGATTTGCCAGAATTGTTATTGTTACAACTGCTTCTGAATCTGGACAAGGTTCAAATCCAATATGCTCATATTTAAACTCATAAGTTCCTGGCACTTGATCAACAATATTGAAGGTACCATTGGTTTCATCAAATGCTGATTCAGTCGAATATACCGAAGATATCTCCGTCCATTGTCCTCCTTGATCTGCATCATCCAAAAGATTAAATAATGTGACTTCTAAGTCTGTTTTTTCGCAATAGTCAACAGTATTTCCAAAACCTGCATTTAAAGGTGTTATGACTTCTACATTAATCTGACTTGCTTGAGGACACAATGGTTCAGGCGTGTTATTTGGCGTAAACATGAAGATATAATTTCCTGAAGTCACATTTGTTGCATCAAATACTTCAGTATTACCAAGATTCACATTTTCTGGACCACTTACATATGACCAACTTCCATCTACGGTATTTGGTGTTTCCAAATCACTCAAATTAATCATATCGCCTATACTACATAACGGTGATGGATCTTCAACTTCAATGTTTGGACATGAACAATCCATAACGGTCACCTCAATAGATTCCGTTTTATTGATACAAGGTGCCACTGCAGAATTAGTTGTATATGAGAATAAAAACTTTAATCCTTCTTCAAAATCATCAAAACAAACATTGCTAACATCACTAAAGTCATTAGTATATGAAGGTGGTGCAACCCAAGATCCATCATCACCACTCATTAATGCATTTAAATCAATACAGAGAGGCGCTAAAGAACTGTTTTGGTTACAGACAGTTATGGCATCTTCAACCGTAAGTTGAGGCGATTGATTTAAGGTTACAATGACGAGATCAGATTGATCACATCCTGCTGGTACCGCTTCATCTAGTGTAAATTCAAATTCATAATCTCCTGCAGGCATATCCATGATTTCAAATACTGTTCCGCCGGAAAAACCACTTGTTGAAGGTCCATCTGTTTGTGCCCATGTCCCATCACCAACTTGAGTTAAAAGAAAACTACTTAAGTCAATTTCTATTTCGTCATTACACAGTTCTGGAACTGATGAAAATGCCAAAATTGGACATGCACAATCTTCTACGGTTATTATTAATTCATATTCTTGTTCTACACAAGGAAATATGGCAGAATCTGTTTTGTATATAAATAAGTAGTCTCCAGGTGATTCACCATTGAAAGAAACTGTATTATCTGCATTAATTGTTATTGATGCCCCAGTTTCCCAATTTCCTGAGCTACCGCCACTAAACATGTCATCAAGGTCGATAACATCTGAAGCGATGATTGACGCATCTACATTACATGCTAAAGCGCCTGTAATAATTTGAGCTTCTGGCTGTTCGATTATCGTAAATATGATGCTTTCTGAAACTGTACACAATGAAGGGAAATTTATGTCGTCAAATTCAAATACTAATTCATATTCCCCTGGTGCTGTGGTCTCATCAATAATAATTTGAGATTGATTAAACAGTGTCGGCATTATACCGCCGTTGCTAGAATTTAAAGTCCAAGTACCAGATTGTGACGCTGTCAAATAAGAAGTCAAATCAATGATGTTTTCTGTATTACACAAATCATCAATTGGATCAATCATTAAAATTGGGCAATCACATTCATTTACAGTAATCATTGAACTATAAGCGACATCTTCACAAGGTTCCATGGCAGTATTTGTCGTATAAACAAATTCATAATCTCCTGGTGCAGCATCTGTGAAGTCAACAATATTGTCTGAATCAATAGTAATTGACCCATCAGTTGATGTCCAAACCCCTGTAGATCCAGAATTATATAATGTGTTTAAATCTAAAGTTGTTTCTAACGAACCAATATAGTTATCGCAAACTTCAGCTCCTGCTGTTATATCTGCTTCAGGCGTCTGGAATAAAGAAAATGGCACCTCAACTTCTAACAAACAATTTGCCGGTACATTAGTATCCGATAACGAATACATTAACATATAATCTCCAATAGAAGTAGTTTCACTTATTATGAGCATTTGGTTTTGAATCGTTGGTACATCACCAAAACCTCCAATAATAGACCAAACACCAGGATCAGCATCTATTATTAATTCGTCCAAATTAAACATGTTATCTTCCTGACAGAAGTTTCCAGGTGCTTCAACAAGAATAGCTGGACATGCACAATCTTTAACAGCTATTGAAGCTGTGTAAGATACTTCTTCACAAGGAGCCACTGCAGAATCAGTTGTGAATATAAATTCATAACTCTCAACATCTATTCCCGCAAAGCTGACAATATTATCACTATCAATAATAAGCGATGCATCCACGGACTCCCATGTTCCAGGAGCGCCATCAGGATTCAAATCATCTAAATCGACAAAATCAGGTTCAGCTCCAGTATTTTCATTACAAGCTACAGCTTGAGTTAGAATATTTGCAGAAGGTTTTTCAATTAATTCAAATTGAAATTCAGATGACAATTCACATAATGGACCAATATCTTGGTCATCTAATGTAAATTGGATTGTATAAATTCCAGGAACAGAATTTTCAAGAATTGATAATTGATCTCCTGATAAATCTAAGCTTGAAACATCCGGTCCATTTGCAATTGACCATGTTCCATCCTCTGATGTCACTTTATAATTATTTAAATCAAATAAATTATCTTCTATACATTGATTGTCAATTGGTAAAATTTCTACACTAGGGCAGCTACAATCATTAACTGTTACGATTGTTGTATAAGCTTGATCTTGACATGGAAGTTGAGCTGTATTTGTTATAAATGTAAATGTATAATCTTGAACATCTAAATTTAGGAAGTTTACAACATTGTCTGCATCAATAGTCATATCTTCTGATGACCAAACACCAGATGCGTTTTGTGGATTAAAAATATCCAAATCAATATTATCTGGATCTGTGCCGGTATAAATATTACAAGCGTTTCCAAAAGGAATGATATCTGCACTTGGTTCTTCTAATATTTCAATTGTAGTTGAAGAACTTTGATCGCAATCAGGCCCAATATTCGTATCTGTCAGGTTAAACGTAATCTCATAAATACCAGGTGTTGTTCCAGATGTTACTTCAAGATTATCATCACTGACATTTATACTGCCAACATTTGGACCATCGGTAACAGACCAAAATCCATCTTCTGTTGATACCTTTATTGTTGTTAAATCTATGATCGTTGGCTCTAAACATATATTGTCTAAGGCGCCAATTTCGACACTTGGACATTTACAATCATTAACTGTAATCGTCAGAGAATATGATTGATCTGAACATGGAGATGTCGCTGTAATTGTTGTAAATGTAAATGCGTAATCTTTAACTTCGCTGTCTCTAAAATCAACTATATTGTCTGCATCAATCACAATACCAGACTCAACCGTTGACCAAGTTCCGCTGGCTCCATTTGGATTAAAATCATCCAAATCGAGGAAGTCTGGATCGGTTCCGGTATCTTCATTACAAGCTTGACCTATTGGCGTGATATCCGCAAATGGCTCTTCTATAATTTCAAAACTAAAATTTGATGTCAAAGGACAATCAGGTCCAATATTCGTATTTGTCAGATTAAACGTAATCTCATAAATACCAGGTGTTGTTCCTGATGTTACTTCGAGATTATCATCACTGACATTTATACTGCCAACATTTGGACCATCGGTAACAGACCAAA
>JABDKX010000190.1 GCA_013001975.1 Saprospiraceae bacterium
GGTTTCACCAATTTCGAAGAAAGCATCATCGCGATAACTGGAATTAGGGTATTTCTTGACCAGATTTTCAAGAGATGTTAATTTCTCAATAGTTTGATTATTTACACCATAGATGAGTGCTTTTTGAAAAAGAATGTAATCTGATTCGGCAGCGTTATTACTGATAGCCAAGTCATAATATTCGATTGCTGCAGCATAATTATTTCTTACTAATTCCAAATCAGCTAACCTGACGATGGCATCATCAAAAAGTAATTTTTCATCTGTGTTTACATCAAAACTGTTGATTGACGTTTCAAGCGTTTTCATCGCATCATCATATTGCTTAGCTTCCATTTGATGATAGGCTATCATGTATTGACTTTCAAACTTATGATCCGTTGCACCACTGTTAATGTAACTATTCAAAGCATCATTGCTTTTGGCATATTCTTCATTTTCATTATAAGCATAACCCAACCAAAATTGAGCTTCGTTTGTAACATCTTGAGATCCAGGTGTTTCAATAGCACTTTTTAAATTTGAAATGGCTTCGGCGATATTGTTATCTTCTAATTGTTGTAGTGCTTGTTCATAAGCCAATTTTTTATACGTATTTAAAAGGCTTTCGTTTTTTGAAGGCAAATTTTCGATGGTTGACATGGCTGCCTCTTTGTCTGTCGCTCTCAACAATAATGCTGACAGTAATTCTTGAGATTCTTCAAAGTAAGGACCATTGGCATCAATTGAAGCTAATCCATTAATAGCAACACGTTCATCATTTAATTCAGCAGATAATTTATAATAAGTAAATTCTGATTCGTTTTTAATATCATCAAAATAGTCCAACTTTGAAGCTTGCTTAAAAGCAGATTGTGCATCTTTCTTATTATTCGTTTTTAGTCCAGCAGAACCCAAAAGAAAATTACTGAGTTGTCCAATTTTTGAATTTTGATGACTCAATTCTTTGAAATAAGTTTGCGCTTCTTCAAAGTGCCCCAACTTGTAATTTAAAACACCTATTTGATAAAATTCATTTTCTGTTAACTTGTCAGCATTGTCAGCATATGCATTTAAATAGGGTAGCGCCTTATCATATTGTTCTTTTGCCAAGTAAGACATCCCCAATATTCTATTGGTTAATAATTCATTACCGCCTGAACTCTTTTTCGAAGAAGCATAATCTATCGCCTTATCATAATCACCATCTTTAAAATAAATCTGCGCCAAGTAAAAAGGTATAAGTGATCTGTATCGTCCCTGATATTCAATTTGAGTAAAAGAAGCGATTGCCAGTTCTTGCTTGTCTAGATAATATTGACAAATCCCTAAATAATAAATACCATCATTTTTTAATTTTGAATTACTGCCTGCAACAGCTTTAAAAAGTGGTTCTGCTTGGGTAAACATCTTTTGTGTCAGATAACAATACCCTGATTTGAAACTTATCAGTTGGCGTTGATCATCTTCAAGTATGCGTTTGTTAATTTTTAAATAATATTCTTGAGCCAAATTGTATTGCTTTTGGCTAAAATATCTGTCAGCAATAATGACATAAGTCTCATTTTTTGCAACATCAGATATTCCTCTCGATATGCTTTCCAATAGCAAATCAATTGATCTGTTTTCTTGGATTTCATATGAAGATAAAGCTTGATAGTTTATCATTTCATCTTCATAAGCAGATCGCTCCAGGTTGTTAATAGCCAATCCAAACAAGCCATCATCGAAATAAGAAGCACTGCTTTCAAACAAATAGTTGTTATCTAAAAGAAGGGTATTTTCTTGGGAGAACACATTGGAATTTGTCCCATATACAATGAAAAAGAGAAAAGCCAGTCGAAATTTATTCATAAGATATTTATATAATATATAACTTACTGTAATATTGAACTTTATGTTTAATTAAACATAACGCAATTATATTAAATAAATTTTACATATGAGCAGTAATTAGGGTATTTAACCACTAATTAAGGGTAATAGAATGGAATCTCATGGTTTTCACCTATGAGCTTTAAAAAGGAATGGCATGTATAATAAAAAAGCAACCAATATTGGTTGCTTTTAAAAACATCATTTTTTTATTTAAAACCTACTTTTCGTAAGCTAATATTGTTTTCTCAATTATATCACAACATGCATGCAATTGCTCCTCAGTAATAACCAATGGGGGAGCGAAACGAATAATATTTCCATGCGTTGGTTTAGCAATCAGACCATTATCTTTCATAGCAACGCATAAGTTCCACGCTGTCTTACTGTCTTCCGTATCGTTAATGACGATTGCATTTAAAAGACCTTTTCCTCTCACTAATTTAACCAGATCGCTTTTCTCAACCAATGATTGCATTCTAGATCTGAATACCTTTCCTAACGCCATTGCATTTTCTGCTAAGTTCTCATTCTTTACAACTTCTAAAGCAGCAATAGCCACTGCACAAGCCAATGGATTTCCTCCAAATGTAGAACCATGCTCTCCTGGTTTGATACACATCATGATGTCATCATTAGCCAACACTGCAGAAACAGGAAAAACACCCCCTGACAATGCTTTACCTAATATCAAAATATCTGGCTTAATTTCCGGTCTCTTTTCACAATGAGATCCACAATCGCAATTTCCGCATGTAGCCAATAATCTGCCCGTTCGAGCAATGCCTGTTTGCACTTCATCAGCAATAAACAAAGCATTATACTTTTCACAAAGCGCTTTGGCGCCACTTAAATAACCTTCATCTGGCACAAAAACACCTGCCTCTCCTTGGATTGGTTCAACTATAAAACCTGCTACATTGCTATCTTGTAATGCTTTTTCCAAAGCCTCTAAATCATTATAATTAATCACATCGACTCCTGGTAAATATGGACCAAAATTATTTCTGGCATTTGGATCTTGAGAAGCAGAAATGACAGCCAATGTTCGGCCATGGAAATTTCCTGAAGCAAATATGATCTTAGCTTGATTACTTGGAATTCCTTTCTTTTCATAAGCCCACTTACGACATAACTTTAAAGCGGTTTCTACAGCCTCCACGCCAGAATTGATAGGCAATACTTTATCAAATCCAAAATATTCAGTGATATACTTTTCATAAGGACCTAACATATCATTGTAAAAAGCCCTCGATGTTAAAGTCAAGGTTTTAGCCTGATTGTTAAGTGCTGCTATAATATCTGGATGACAATGGCCTTGGTTAACTGCCGAGTATGCACTTAAAAAGTCATAATACTTCTTCCCTTCAACATCCCAAACAAATACGCCTTCTCCTCTCGATAAAACAACGGGAAGTGGATGATAATTATGGGCGCCATACTTATCCTCCATTTGCATTAAATCCTGCGATGACAACATTGTTTGAGTATCCATAATTTATATTTTTTTTAGTATCTCTTTGTGTATTTTTAAAACTTGCTGCAAAATACTTTTATTGCCGCTATTTTCTATAATAAAATCAGCTAAAGGTATTTTGACGCTATCCTCAAACTGATTTTTCATTCTTGATTTAATTTCTCCACGAGATAACCCGTCTCTGCTTATAATCCGTTGAATTTTTGTTTCCAAATCTGCTATCACCAAAATTACAGCATCAAAATTGGATTGCCCATTGATTTCAAATAAGATTGCAGATTCTTCAATGACATAATTTGAGGTTTGTTGTTCTGCCCAATGCTCAAAATCACTTTTTACAGCTGGATGAACCAAAGCATTGATACCCTTTAACAATTTTTTGTCCCTAAATATGGCATTTGCGATGAATGGCCTATTAATTCTTCCATTTCGATGATACGCTTTCGTTCCCAACAACGATTTGATGGCTTGCTTGAGAGGTTTATGTCTGTACATCAAGTCTTTAGCTCTGGCATCAGCATAATAGATAGGAATATCAAAGGTTTCAAATATATTGGCAATAAAGCTTTTCCCAGAGCCCATCCCACCTGTCAAACCTACTTTATACATGAATTATTAGCATTTGATGTTAAAGATAATGGATTTGAAATATTCAATTAAATTATAAAACCTATGCTTTCTTATGACGTTACGTAATTGTGATATAAATCACCATATACTATGTACAATTATATTAAATTTGCAAAAAAATAGAAGGATGAATGTTAAGTTATCTGAGGGTCATGAAATAATATCAAACAAAGATGAATCTGTTCAGCTTTTTAAATCTAAGTTTCTCGATACTTTTTCGAGAGTAAAATGGTATGTTCCATTAATATTATTTATCCCAATTATAGGTTACTTCATCTATTCTAGTTTTACGAACTATGCTTTCAGCATTGGGCAAATAGCAATGTATTACATTGGCGGACTGGCTATATGGACTATTGTAGAGTATTTGTTTCACAGATTCATATTCCACTATGTGCCAAAGAGTAAATTAGGTAGAAAATTACATTTTATGATGCATGGTGTTCATCATGCGTACCCTAATGATTCTTTGCGTTTGGTCATGCCGCCGGCTATGAGCATTCCTTTGTCAACTGGATTTTACTTTATTTTCAAGCTTTCATTTGGAGGATTGTATGCACCAATTTTTGCAGGCTTTTTAACTGGATACCTAGCCTATGATATGTTGCATTATGCCACACACCATGCTAAATTTATAAAGGGCAAATGGTTTGACAAGTTAAAGCATCACCACATGAGACATCATTTCCAAGATCCTGATAATGGTTTTGGTGTGAGTTCTGCAGTTTGGGATCGCGTGTTCAACACAGGTTATAAAAAATAATCCAATATGCAAGTCACTGCAGAATTGAGTCTTTATCCACTAACAAAAGACTATGAGTCGCCTATCATTTCATTTATTCAGCATTTAAAAAACCATTCTGAAATTCAGGTGAATACACATGCTATGAGCACTTTTGTTAAAGGCAATAATAGTGATGTTTTTAATGCAATATCAAATTCGCTGGAAATAGTTAACAAAGAAATCGAGACCGTTAGCTTAGTTATAAAGGTTATTACTCGAGATTTGCCTGTAGAAAAAGGATTTCTGAATTTTTCTTAAACCTAATCTTTCAAGCTTGTTCCCTCAAGTGCTTTCTTAATATTATAATCCATGGCGCGTTGTGCAAGCGGATTAGCAAATTCATTTAAATTATTCATTGCATTGTTGATAGCATCTTTATTGTCACCATTCATAGCTATATTAAGATCATTCATATGAGAATGCAATGATTCAATCTCACTTGGATCTAAAATTTCAGCGTTTTGTTTTATAAATTTATTAGAAGACAAGACTATAGACCTGCCTTCATTTTTAGCTTCCAAAAGTGCTTTCGCTTTCATATCAACTTCTGCATGCTTAATTGAGTCTAATAACATTCTTCCCATTTCTTCTTCTGAAATGCCATATTGTGATTTGATCTTAACTTCAGTAGAGTGTCCAGACCGCAATTCACTCGCTCTTACTTTTAAAATGCCATCAGCATCTAAAATAAAATGAACTTCAATCTTAGGCATTCCTGCAGCCATAGGAGGAATGTCCTTTAGGATAAATTCTCCTAGTTTTCGATTGTGCTCTACCAAGTCTCTTTCTCCTTGATAAACAGCAACTTTAAGATTTTTTTGACCATCAACAGAAGTTGTGTATGACCTCCCCGCAGATACAGGAATCTTTGAATTACGAGGAATGATGGTATCCATTAATCCACCCATCGTTTCTATTCCTAATGATAATGGGGTAACATCAATTAATAAAAACCCTTTGGTATTGCCTGCCAGAATATCTGCTTGAATGGCTGCACCCATTGCCACAACTTCATCAGGATTTAACTCATCATAGATAGGCTTTTTAAAATATTCAGCCAATCCAGATTTAATCATGGGAATTCTTGTTGAACCGCCAACTAAGATGACTTCATCTATTTCACTTACTTTTAAATCTGCATCTTTCACTGCTTGCTCTACACAATTTATTGTCTTGTCAAATAAAGGCTTAACAAGCGCTTCAAATGTGCCTTTATCTAAAGTGAATGATCCATCCTCGGATTTATAATGCGCATTCGAACTTAAATGTTTTTTAGCTTCTTCTGCAAGTAATCGTAACATCTGATTAAGTCCCTTATCATCAACCAATGATGCTTTTGAGATATTATTTTCAGCAACCCAATAGTTTAGAATAGCTTTGTCAATGTCATCACCACCCAAGTAAGTATCACCATTTGTAGACAACACATCAAATACACCATCCTCGATGCGTAATATTGAAACATCAAATGTACCTCCACCTAAATCATAAACAGCAACTGTTTCTGTTTTCTCCTTGTCCAAGCCAATGCCATAAGCTAATGATGCAGCAGTCGGTTCATTTATAATTCTTAACACATCTAATCCTGCAAGCTTGCCTGCATCTCTGGTAGCCTGGCGTTGAGAATCATTGAAATAGGCTGGGACAGTAATAACTGTTTTGGAAATTTTACGGCCTAAGTGTTTTTCAATACGTAACTTTAAATATTTTAAAATTTCAGCAGACAAAGATACTGGGCTGTAAAACACATCATCAATCTTTATTTTTACCAACTGATCTTCCTGGTCGATAATGTCATATGACAAGTTTGCTTCTGCATTCTTGACATCAGCATAAGATTTTCCAAGTAATCTTTTAACACTATAAATCGTTCTTTCAGGAGAAGTAATTAAATTTTTCTTGGCTGCCTCACCAACAATAATTTCTCCTTGTGTATTGAAATGAATTACAGAAGGCACCAAACTATTTTGTCCTGAATCGTCTTTTACAATATTTGTTTTTCCAGACTTTGCGTATGCAACAAGGCTATTGGTTGTTCCCAAATCAATTCCAACAATCAATTCTTCTTCAACTAATTCCCCCGACTTCATGTTTATTGATATCTTAGCCATGTTATCTTATTGAATTTTTTATTTACTATTTGACAATCAAAGTATAGAAATGTTCAAAAATAAAAGTTATATCCTCTTTCTAATTTTAGGAGGCTTTTTTATCACAAATGCTTTAATAGCTCAATTAATCGGCGTAAAGATATTTTCTTTAGAGGAAACTTTCGGATTTACTCCCGCTAATTTGAGTTTCTTTGGAATTGAGGATTTATCATTCAATTTAACAGCAGGCGTTTTACTTTGGCCTGTGGTGTTTGTCATGACAGATATTATCAATGAATATTTTGGAAAGAAAGGGGTCAGAATATTGAGCTTCATGGCAGTTGGCCTCATATTATATGCTTTCTTGATGATCTTATTTGCCATTAAACTGGCTCCTAATGAATGGTGGACCTCCATAAGTGGTATCAATGAAGATCCCACATTGAGTTTGTCAAACATGAATTTGGCATTTCAAAAAATATTTGGGCAAGGATTGTGGATTATAGTTGGTTCTTTGATCGCTTTTCTTATTGGTCAATTTCTTGATGTGTTAACATACCATCTGATACGTAATAAAACTGGAGAGAGTAAAGTATGGCTGAGAGCCACTGGATCAACACTGATCAGTCAATTCATTGATAGTTATGTCGTTTTGATCATTGCTTTTTATTTTGGCGCAGATTGGACTTTCGAAAGAGTAGCTGCGATTGCTACCGTTAATTACATTTATAAATTTATCATGGCCGTCGGTTTAACGCCAGTTATTTATTTGGCTCATTTCCTAATAGATAAATATTTGGGCATTGAATTGGCGGAAAAGCTCAAACTTGAAGCCAGTACTTAGTATTTATTTTAATTATAAGAAAGCGCAAATTGTATTGTCAAGTAAATTGAAAACTTATACTTTTGCTCGAAATATCTTTGTCAATGAGTCAAACAATTACCGATACTATTTTGATGGTCAGACCTAAGCATTTTGGATACAATGCTGAAACGGCTGAAAACAACGCTTTTCAAAATAAAGAAGGCTCCGAAAATATTGGTCAAATAAAGAAATCAGCATTAGAAGAATTCGATAATATGGTATCAGTACTTAAAAGCTATGATATTGATGTTATTGTTATAGAAGATACTGACGAACCCATTAAAAAAGATAGTGTTTTCCCTAATAATTGGTTTACAACACATGCTGACGGAAAAATTGTCACTTTTCCTATGAATGCAGTGTCAAGACGAGCAGAAAGACGAGATGATATTATTGAGAGAATAGAAAACGAATATAATTTCAATAAAAGATATTGCTTTGAATATTTAGAGGATGAAAACCAATTTCTAGAAGGTACAGGCAGCATGATTCTAGATCGAGATAACAGAATAATTTATGCATGTATCAGTCCACGTACGGATATCAGAGCATTGGAAAAATTTTCAGTTCTTATCAATTATTCTAAAATCATATTTCATGCATTTGATAATAATGACCAACTCATATATCACACCAATGTTATGATGGCAATGGGGAAAGATTTTGTGGTTATTTGCCTTGATTCAATTCGAGATTCAGATGAACATGACACATTAGTGAGACAATTTAGTCAAACAGGAAAGGAAATCATTGACATTTCCATAGAGCAAATGAATCAATTTGCAGGAAATATGCTTCAAGTTAAGAGTAAAATGGGGGAGCCAATCCTAATTATGTCTCAAGCAGCCTATAATTCGCTGAATATCACTCAAATCGACAAATTATCCGAATTTACAAAGGTTATAAGTATTCCGATTCCTACAATTGAGAAATATGGTGGGGGCAGTGTCAGATGTATGATGGCCGAGATTTTTACTGATTAAAGTCCAATTTCAACAGAAAATTTGTTTTTGTTAATTATTTCTTAACGTTTATATATGGGAATTATATATATATAATTTACATTTGCGTCATATTTATTAATTAACCGCTGGAATGTTAACTCTACTTAACATTTTAGTAAACCAACCTATTATGAAAAAACTAAATTTAGTTTTGCTATTTGCATTAATGGCCGTAATTGGCTTTGCTCAGTCAATTTCAGGTGTAATCGTTGATGGTTCTAATGATGATCCATTAATCGGTGCTTCAGTAGCTGTAAAAGGCACATCAACTGGTTCATTAACTGATCTTGATGGAAAGTTTATGATTAAAAACCTTTCAGACGGAACTTACACATTAGTCATGTCTTATGTAGGCTATGAAGACAAAACTATGAAGGTAAATGTATCAGGTGATACAAACGTGGGTACTGTAGCTTTGACAGCTGGTGGTATCAATTTGGAATCAGTAGTCATCTCTGGAACTATGGATATTGTTCGTGACCGAAGAACGCCAGTTGCAGTATCTACTATTCTGGCTTCAGAAATTCAAGCAAAATCTGCAGGTAATGTAGAATTAACAGAAATTGCTAAAGCAACGCCTTCTGTTTATGTTGCCAACCAAAGTGGTGGATATGGAGACTCTGAAGTATTTACAAGAGGTTTTGATCAAACTAATACTGCATTCCTTCTAAATGGACAACCTATCAATGGTATGGAAGATGGTAAAATGTATTGGTCAAACTGGTCAGGTTTAACTGACGTTGCTTCTGCTATTCAAATCCAAAGAGGATTAGGAGCTTCAAAATTAGCGATCTCTTCTGTTGGAGGAACTTGGAACTTTGTTATGAAGTCAACTGATAATAAAAAAGGTGGAGGAGTTTCTACTTCAGTTGGTAACAACAATTATCAAAAAGTAACTGGTTTTTACAACACAGGATTAGTGAATGATAAGTGGGGTGTATCCGTTCTTTTCTCAAATTGGTCTGGTGACGGATGGGCTAATGGAGCAAGAGGACAAGGTCAAACATACTTCATTTCAGCAGGTTATAAAGCTGCAGAAAATCACTCAATTAATTTCTTATTGACGGGTGCGCCACAATGGCATGATCAAAACTTTAACAAGTCTATCTCTAGTCACATTGATGGTAATGGTGATTTAAATCCTAGATACAACAACAACTGGGGTATTTATGATGGGGAATACTTCACAGAAAGAAGAAATTACTACCATAAACCAGTAATGAACTTAAACTGGGAGTGGGACATCAACGAAACATCTAAGTTTTCAACTGTATTATATGCCTCTTGGGGCCGTGGTGGAGGAACTGGTGGTTTAGGTTTTGGTAGAGTAAGAACTGAGTCTGGTTTAATTAACTTCGACGCAACTGAAGCAGCTAAGCCAATTGACTCAACTACTTATATCAGAAGAGCTTCTGTAAATAATCACTCTTGGAAAGGAGCGGTTTTAAATTACGAAAAGGAACTTAATGATAACTTAACTTTAAGTGTTGGTTCTGATTTAAGAACTTATTCTGGTGATCACTTCAGACAACTGGTTAACTTATTTGGTTCAAGTGCGTATTCTCAGAGCGCAAGAACAAATGTACCAGGTGGAAGAATGGTTTCAACTGAATATTCTCCTGATCCATGGAAAGCATTAAGTGATTTTGCTCCAGAAGATGATAGAATTGCATATGATAACTCAGAAACAATTAACTACTCTGGATTATTCGGACAAATTGAATATGCTAAAGATGATTTAACAGCATATGTTCAAGGTGCTTACTCTACACAAAGTCACGTAAGATTTGAAAGATTTAATGAATTACCAGCTGATTCAGAGTCAGTAAAAGTTACAAATAATGGTTACAACGCTAAAGTAGGTGTCAGCTATAATTTAAATGAAAGCAGTACTGTATTTGCAAATGCAGGTACGTATTCAAGACAGCCTTTCCATGATGTTGTTTTCTTAAACTTTTCTAATACATTAAATCCAGTAACAGAAAACGAAAAAATTACAGGACTTGAGTTAGGTTACAAATACTACGCAAACGGATTTACTTTGAATGCAAATATTTACCAAACAAGTTGGCAGAATAGAATTAGAACACAATCTTTCAGAGATGGTGATGTTGTAACTTTAAATGGTACTGATTATACTGTTGTAAACGAAGGCTATACAAATACTAAACAAGATCAAACACACGCAGGTATTGAATTAGATCTTGCTTATAGAGCTAGTGAGAAATTTACAGTAAAAGCTTTTGGTTCAGTAGGAGATTGGAAAATTGATGGTGATGCAACGACTGATTTATTCGGTGACGAGCAAAACTTAATTGATTCTCAAACATTTTCTGGTGATGATTCTATTGATGGTACTAAAATTGGTGGTGCACCTCAAACATCTTACGGAGTTGGACTTAAATATAAATTATCTCAAAACTTAAGCTCTGAATTACAGTACATCGGTTACAGCGGATTATATGCAAATGTAACAAGTGGAGAATTAGAGTTACCTTCTTACGGAGTAATGGATCTTAACATTAGTTATGCATTACCTTTGGAGAATGGAAACGTGTTCAGAATTAGTGCGAACATTTATAACTTATTAGATGAGTTATATATTTCTCAAGCTAACTCTGCAAATGAAGCATCTAGCATTGAATCTGAAAATTGGAATGGTATTAACATGTCTAACAGAGTTCGTTTTGGTAAAACAAGAACTTGGAACTTAGCTATGAAATATACTTTCTAATTTCATTAAAAAGTACATAAATGAAGAGGCTACTTCAAGTGAAGTAGCCTCTTTTTTTGTATTCATTAAAAGATATCAATGCAAAATTTAATTTTCAATATTTAAGATCAAATACATCCTTTCTTATTAAAATTACAACCAAATATTGCTTAGCTTAGACTTTCTTTAAAACAATAAATTATGAAAAGATTTTTACAATTATCAATATTATTTATCGCTGTACTTTACTCTTCTCAAAGTACAACAGCTCAAGATGTTATCTCTATTACGGAAGCGCGAGAAATCGATGCTGAAGGATCTTTAATTCGACTGAATCAAAATGTTGAGTTAACAGGGATTGCGATTGGACCTAACTTTAGAGGTGGAGGTCAAACTTGGGTTCTTTATGATATAATGAACAGCATCGGCATTACTGTCTTTGCATTTAATAATGATGTAGGATATGATGTTACTGATGGAGATGAATTAAGAGTAGTTGGAGAACTTGCAGAATTCAATGGATTAGCTGAAATTATCCCCACAAGCATAACGATCGTATCTCAAGGTAATGTATTGCCTGATCCAATTGTCGTAACTGCGCTTTCAGAAATGACTGAAGCTAATTTAGTTACTATTGAAAATGTCAGTCTTGCTGACCCAAGTCAATGGGGCACAGGCAGCTTTAACGTAGATATTACTGATGGCACCAATACTTTTCAAGCAAGAATTGATTCAGACATTAATATTTCTGGTATGCCAGCACCGCAAGGTACGTTTAACATTACTGGTATCGGTGGTCAATTTGACGGCTCTGCACCGTACGATGAAGGCTATCAACTTTTCCCAAGAAGCACTGCTGATATCGACCCATATGATACTGGTGTAGTTACAGGCCCAACTTATGAGAAACTGACAATGCCTGAAGCTAGAGAAATTGATGCTGATTTTCTTTCTACAAGAACAGGAGATAAGGTTGAAGTTACTGGCATTGTTCACGGAATTAATTTCAGACCTTCAGGACTTCAGTTTTCTCTTATAGATGATAACAATGTAGGTATCGGTATCTTCAGTTCGAGTGATCAATTGGGATACACTTTTCAAGAAGCTGATAACATTACTGTTTTTGGAACCATGGCCCAATTTAATGGATTGATCCAAATCAATCCTGATTCAATTGTCCTCAACAGTTCAAACAATTTACTTCAAATTCCAATTCAAAAGCCAACATTAGATGAAACGACTGAGTCTTCAATGACTTCAATCATCATGGCTGGTTGGGTAAATTCTGCTGATTGGCTAGGCGACGGTTCAAGCTTTAATATAGATTTCAATTCTTCAACAGGAGAAGTATTAACCATGAGAATTGATTCAGATACTGAGTTAGCAAGCATGCCAATTCCTGATGGTTTTTCTATCGTTACTGGTATTGGTGGTCAATTTGATAGTTCAGCGCCTCATAATGAAGGGTATCAATTATTCCCTTGGAAACTTACAGCATTTGAGCCTTACTTAAGTACTGATAATCCTTACCAAGGAAATATAAATATTTTCCCTAATCCAGTAAATGAATTTTTAAATATCGAAGCTGAAGACAATTATGAAAACGTCCAAATATTTGACATGTCTGGCAGATTAATTATAAATGCTCAAGGCAACCAAAAGCAATTAAACGTTTCTAATATTGATACTGGACTTTACACTTTAAGAATCGCATTCAAAGAAACCGTGCACATTCAAAAAGTACTGATCAATTAGTAAGTAAAAAAGATAATTAAATAAAAAAAATGGTTAGGTTTCAGCCTAACCATTTTTTTATAAGTACAATATGCTTAAAACAATTGTTATTCTAAATGAACAGATTTGGATGTCTTTCTGGAAAGTTCTACGCGAATATTTTCTTTAAGTGTGGTTGCCAAAGAGAGACCTACATAGTCGACTTCTATAGGAAACAGCTTGTGCTTTCTATCGACCAGCACAGCCACTTCAACTTTTTTAGGGATGAATTCCATCAAAGGTTTTGCACCGTAAAATATAGTCCTTCCCGTATTGGCGACATCATCTACCAAAATGATAACCTTACCATTTAATGTCTTAATATCAACATCAATAGTGATTGGATCATTTAGAGGGTTAGCCGCATTCAAACGGACTCCTCCTAATATTGATTTCCCCTTAGCTATAGATTCGTAGACTTCTTGAAGATATTTCGCAAATCTAAGCCCATTATTATTGATACCTAAAAACACAAGCATAGATTCCTCATGGTTATTTTCCAATATTTCATAAGCCAGCCGATCGACTTTTTGTTCTATTTGTTTATTACTTAGAACTTTCATTTAACACGTTATTATTCAGTAAATATATGACATAATTACCTGCTTTTAATCAATAAAGTAATGATCTCATTTATTCAAATAAATTTCTTTAGTTATTTGAACAAACTATTGCTTAAATTAGCATCTTAACTAATGATTTTAAATGGCAATTCAACAAATACTTTTTATCCTGCTTTTGCTCATTGTTGGCTTTTTTTCTTATAAATTTTATAGCCGAATTTTCAGAACAATACATTTAGGTAAAGAAGAAACCATAACCGGAAATAAAGGAGAGCGATGGAAGAACGTAATGCTTGTTGCTTTCGGTCAAAAGAAAATGTTTAAAAATTTTATTCCCGCCATTTTACACCTTTTCATTTATGTTGCATTTCTTTTTACTCAGATCGAATTAATAGAGATTATAATCGATGGCATTTTTGGCGTGCACAGATTCTTTGCCGATAAAATCAGCATCCTTTATCCAATCATAATCAATACAATAGAATGGCTGTCTCTATTGGCCTTTATTGCAACAGTCATATTTTTAGCTAGAAGAAACTTATTAAAGATTCCAAGGTTTAGGAAACCTGAAATGAAAGGTTGGCCAACATTAGATGCTAATTATATTCTGATAGGTGAGATTCTTTTGATTATTGGCATTTTTTCGATGAACAGTGCTGATGGCTTGCTACAAAATATGGATCCCGCACATTTTCCAGACACAGGTCATTTGATGATTAGCAGTGTAATAGGTAGCGCATTTTTAGCTGACCTAAGCCAATCTACATTAATGGTCATTGAAAGATTTGGATGGTGGCTTCATATTCTAGTTGTCTTTAGCTTTTTACTTTATTTGCCAATTTCAAAACACCTTCACATTATCTTGGCTTTTCCTAATGTCTATTTCAACAAACTTGAAGCGAGAGGTAAGATAGGCAATATGCCAGAAATCATGAATGAAGTAAAATCAATGATGGGTCTCATTCCTGAAAGTGAAATGGCTGTAGATGCCAATGCGGAGTTACCTGATTTTGGTGTAAAAGATGTGTTTGATTTGAGTTGGAAAAACATCCTTGATGCGCATACATGCACAGAGTGTGGTCGATGCACTGCTGTATGTCCCGCTAATCAAACTGGTAAAAAATTATCTCCTCGTAAAATTTTAATGGATATTAGAGATCGAGCGACAGAAGTTGAATTGAACATCAGTAGCGGAAGCCAACAAAAAGAAAGTTATGATGATGGCAAATCACTTTTTGATTACATCTCTGACGAAGAAATATTTGCTTGCACAACGTGTAATGCTTGTGTAGAAGCATGCCCAGTATTAATAAATCCTTTAGAACCTATCATTGAATTGAGAAGATATAAATTACTCACCGAATCTGCAGGACCGTCGGATTGGTTGTCTATGTTTAACGCATTAGAAAACAGCGGAAGTGTGTGGCAAATGCCAGATCAAAGGTTTGATTGGGCAAAAGAATTAAACGATTCAGAATAACTAAAAAAAGTAAACATTGAAAGTATATACTTTAGAAGAATTTGCTAGTAATAACGAAACACCAGAAATCGTCTTTTGGGTTGGTTGCGCAGGAAGCTTTGATTCAAGAGCTCAAAAAATAACGCATGCTTTGGTTACAATTTTAAACAAAGCCGATATTAAGTTTGCAGTTTTAGGAAACGAAGAATCGTGTACAGGTGATCCAGCAAGAAGATCAGGTAATGAGTTTTTATTTCAAATGCAAGCACTACAAAATGTTGAAACATTAAACATGTACAAGGTTGAAAAAATTGTCACTGCATGTCCACATTGTTTTAACACCATCAAAAATGAATATCCTGATTTAGGTGGAAACTACGAAGTAATTCATCACACCCAACTTATTCAACAACTTATAGAAGATAAAAAAATAACTATTGAAGGGGGTGCATTTGAAGGCAAAAAAATAGCTTATCATGATTCATGCTACCTAGGCAGAATAAATGGAATCTATGAAGCTCCCAGAGATATCTTAAAATCGATTGATAGCGAATATGCTGAAGTAAAACGAAACAGATCAAAAGGATTTTGTTGTGGCGCAGGGGGTGCTCAAGTTTTCAAAGAAGAGGAAACCGGTACAAGCGCTGTTAATGTGGAAAGAGTTGAAGAGCTCTTGGAAGTTAATCCTGACATTATTGCTGCAAATTGTCCCTATTGTATTTTAATGATGAATGATGGTATTAAGAACAAAGGCAAGGAAGAAGATGTTATGATTTATGATATATCTGAATTAATTGTCCAAGCAAATAAATGGTAAATGAGAAGAGATCTGATCGCACTACCTGATAACTCAAGGGTTTGGATTTATCAAGCCAACAGAATGTTTAATAATGATGAAACTGAACGTATCCAAAGTGATATTTATGATTTCACATTAAAATGGAATTCCCACGGAAAAGAGTTGGATTGTTATGGTCATCTCTTCCACAAAATGTTTTTGGTTTTCGTAGCTGATGAAAATAATCATGTCAGCGGATGTTCAATTGACAGCAGCGTTCATTTCATCCAAGCACTCGGAAGTAAGTTCAACGTCGATTTTTTTGATAGATTAAACTATGTTTTCTTCGAAAATGATGAGATTAATATAATTTTCCATACAGAAATGAAAAGTGAAATTGAAAATGGGCGTATCAATGAAGAAACATTATTTTTCAATAATCTCGTCAACACGAAAGAAAGCTTTATAAATGATTGGGTACAGCCAATGAAAGACTCGTGGCTCAATCGATATTTAATCTAATATGATAAAGAAAATTAAAGACATTTTAGGCATTGAAGGTGTCAAAATCAAACTTGAACTAAATGAGGAAGACTATACAGAAAACAACATCATTCAAGGTCGAATCATTTTCAATTCACAATCTGAAAAGCACATAGAAAGAATCATTGTTAAACTTATTGAAAAATATAAAAGAGGTAGAAAAGAATCTGCTTTAATAAATGACTATTTATTAGGAAGTATTGAATTGGATGTCGATATTTCAATTGGTCAAAATGAACAAAAGGCAGTTAAGTTTGACTTACCATTTAATCTGATGAAGTCTGAAATGGATTTAATGGAAGAAAAAAGTTTTCTGTCAAGACCATTTTTTATGTTGGCCAAAAAACTAAAGAACGTTTCCTCTACTTATCGCGTTGAGGCAACGGCGATAATCTCAGGTACAAAATTTCACCCAATTACAGAACAACAGATTGAATTCTAAAAGTAAATCAGATATTATTTTTCCGGATTTAGAGTATACGTAGAAGTTATATCTGATGCTTTTTCAAGCGTCTTAGCTACAGAGCAATATTTCTCAATAGACATTTTAATCGCCTTTTCAACTTTCTTTTCTTTAATATCGCCCCAAATATTAAAGTGAACATTTATGGTTGAATACCTTTTATAATCCCCCATTTTTTCGATTTCTGCAGAAACATCCATTTGAATATCATCGATTTGTTGCTTCATCTTTTTCAAAATCAGTACAACATCAATCCCACTGCATCCAGCTAATCCCATAAGCAACGTTTCCATTGGGCTGACACCATTTCCTTTTCCCCCAATCTTATCGGTTCCATCCATTAATATCGATTTGCCTCTTGAATTTACAGCTTCAAAATTGACATGATCGTCAATACGTTTGATTGAAATATTTGTACTCATTAAATAGTTATTTTAACCTTCTTAATAAGGTTGATTATTGGACTTATAATAAATTTGAATTCAAAAATTAGTCAAGATCAAAAACATATGGATAATCACCTGGCCACATTTCATAAAACCCTTTTACTTCAATTCGACCATCAGATGAATTTAAAACATTGACTACGTCGTCAACGTTTTTAACCGACTCATTGTTTATTGAAGTGATAATATAATCTTGATCCATGTTTGTTCTGGATATTTTACTGTCTTTCAATATAGCCACAACCAAAGCACCATCAGAGCTCAGTCTTTTCTTTTCTTTAGAGTCTAAGTCTCTCAAAGTAAAGCCCACATCAACCAATACTTTGTCTTTTCTAACAGCAATGTAGTCTGTTGTATTCAGCTGGTTTTTAAGCGTAGCAATTGTATTCTTGCGTTTGCCTTTTCTAAAGTACTCTATCAATATTTCATCACCTGGACGATGTTGACTAATCAATTCTAGAAATTGAGGTCTAGTCATTGTCTCTTTGCCATTTATACTTAAAATAACATCGTCAGATTGCAAACCAGCTTCTTTTCCAGCGCCTTCCATTTCAACAAGATCAACTAAAGTTCCACCAACAAAAGGCAAACCCAGATTGTTGGCTTTCTTTTCATTGATATCTAAAACGCCAACGCCTAACCATGCCCTTTGAACAGCGCCATATTCTCTTAAATCGTCGACGACCTTTTTTACAATTGAACTGGGAACAGCAAATGAAAAACCTTCATAATTTCCGCTGACTGTTAACAAAGCCGTATTGATACCAATGAGTTGACCATCCGTATTGATCAAAGCGCCACCACTATTGCCTTGATTGATAGCAGCATCTGTTTGAATGAAAGACTCAATGCCTTGTTTATTGAAGATATTGATATTTCTTGCTTTGGCACTGACAATTCCTGCAGTGACCGATGATTGTAATTTAAAAGGATTACCGACGGCCAAAACCCATTCACCAACCTGCAATAAATTGGAATCACCAAACTCAAGGTATTCTAATCCTTCTTCATTTATTTTCAATAATGCCAAATCGGTTGATTGATCATAACCAACCATTTTGCAATTATATTCTCGATTATTCTCGAGCAATGCTTCGATGTTATCAGCGTCTTCAATAACATGATAATTAGTGACTATGTATCCATTGGAAGAAAGGATCACACCTGAACCATTGGTTTTCTTATATTTTCTCTTTCTATAACTATTGCCTTTAATTTGAATGGCTTTAATCGCAACTACAGCATTCTTAGCCATATTAGCGGGCTCAACGAAATCATTTGGAATACTAGATGGGTTAAATGTTTTGGTACGTAATGCACTGTTTTCAGCCCGAGCAACCAGTTTTCCATAATTATCTTCAATTTCAATAATGGTTTCTTTATGCCACAAATGGTAACAAAAAAGTAAGGTCATTGAAATAACCGAAGCAATAAGTACGATCCTAATCGTTTCTTTCATATAACAAATATACTATATATGTAACTCCTTATAAAGGATTTCTTTATCTTTAACTTACTTATAAGTTTTAACATCTCTTAGAACAATAAAATTCCCTTTTATTTATGGTATAAACGAATTTTTGTCTTAAGAATGATATCTCAATATAAAATATCTTTTACTTTTTCCAGTCTTATCTATAATTCGCGTATTAAAGTCAAAATTTACAATCATATTTGTATTTCAGAATTAATATATATGAAAATATTAGCCTTCTTTTTGTTTACATCATTTGTTTTAAACGCTCAATTTTATGACCAATTTGATTGCCCAGTCAATGTAAATGGTAGAGAATTAGCATATCCCTTTACAGGTGGATTCAGCAATCCACAGTTTTCGGAGTTTGATCTAAACAATGACGGCAAATTGGATCTTTTTATATTTGATCGTCAAGGCAATTCTTCAATGGTCTTATTGAGAAATGATTCTGGCTCTTTACATCCTTTTACTTTAACAAAAGCATTCAATAGATATTTACCGTTAAGCCTAGATAATTTTTGCTTGCTTAATGACTTTAACAATGATGGTGTTGTCGATTTGTTTACTTCAGGCGTACCAATTGGTCTGGCTGGAATAATGTTATTCCAAGGTTCAAAAGAAGACGACAAGTATGATTTTAGAGTGCGGAGGATGGGACGACCAGATGGATGGCAAAATGGTTTATGGAATAAATTAAACGATGCTCAAGTCTATGTAGCACCTACGGATTTACCTGCTATAATTGATGTTGATTTTGATGGTGATCTAGATATCTTATCATTTGATAGTGGCGGGAGTTATATGGTGTACAACAGAAATTTTCAAGTTGAGTTAGGCTTGTCTCAAGATACGATGGACTTAAGAATTGATGATTTTTGTTTCGGTAAATTTGAAGAAAGCGGTCTAAGTCAAACCATTGCTTTAAGCGACAATCCTGCTTTGTGTGCATTTAGTCCAGTACCTTTTTCAGATCCAAATGATGTCCTAAAATCCGGAGGTGCTCATTCAGGATCTACAGTAACCGCTATTGACAGTGATGAAGATCAAGACATTGATTTATTATTAGGGGACTTACTGTTCAACGGTCTAGTGTATCTTAATAATGGTGGAACGCCTAATGAAGATTGGATGACTTCTGTAGATGAAAACTTCCCATCATATAACATATCTGTGAATATGCCGATTTTTTTAGGATCATATAACGTTGATGTCGATGGAGATGGATTAAAGGATATTTTAGCTGCACCGAATTCGCCTGGTTTAATTCAAGATTTCGAAAGCATTTGGTATTATCAGAATAGGGGAGTTGGCAACAATCAATTCAACTTTGTTCAAAATGATTTCATTCAAGATGAAACAATTGATTTCGGAAGTTTTACCGCTCCAGTTTTTGTTGACTACAACGCTGATGGATTAATGGACATTTTAGTGGGACAAGGCGGTTCACTTACAGGCAAAGATTTAAATATGTCCTTGGTTTTATTCGAGAACAAAGGAAGCAAAACGATTCCTTATTTTGAACTTGTCGATGATGATTACCTTGGGTTTTCTGAATACATAACAACCTCAATTAATCCATCACCTTGTGTAGGCGATATTGACAATGATGGTGATATTGATTTAATAATTGGCGAATGGCAAGGGCGTTTATATTTTTATGAAAATATTGCAGGACCTCATCTGCCATTAGAATTTGCTGATCCCATTTATAACTACAAAGAAATTAATGTTGGCACAGGTGCAAGGCCACAAATAGTTGATTTTAATGGCGATGGTTTGATGGATTTGGTTATTGGAGAAGAGAGGACCAATGGTTTTGAAATTACTGAAACCGATGAATTTGTAAGTGGCAACATCAATTACTTTCAAAACATCGGAACCAGTGGTAATCCTGAATTCAACAATGACATCTTATTATCGCCCAACTTCAATGCGTTAGGTAGAATAAAAACATCATTTGCTACTGACAATTCAGTTGACGGAGGCGCTTCTCCATTTTTCTTTAATTTAAATGGCAGACTGAATGTAGTAGTAGGATCTCAGATTGGAAGAATGGTACATTATGAATTTGACAGTGACGACCCAAGAAAACAGGCTATACTTGTCAATGACTTTCTTGGTTTTCTAAAAGAAGGTGAATCATCAGCACCTTCACTCTATGATATAGATAATGATGGTCAACTAGAAGTTATCATCGGCAACTCTAGAGGTGGATTAACGTTTTATAACACTGACATCGATGCTCTAACAAGCACAAAAGATATTACAACTTTACAAAATACCTATTTTTCAATCATTCCAAATCCTGCAACAGATAAAATTACTATAGATACTGACAGCGTACTTAATATAGAAGTTATAAATATTTATAACGCCCAAGGTCAGAAGTTCGTATGTAATAAGAGTGGAGCACAAATAGATATTTCAAACCTAATACCAGGCGTTTATTTTATAAATATTATCGGTTTAAATTTTAATCTGACAGAACCGTTTATTAAGATACAGTAGCTAAGTTATTACCGCGCCCCGAATAACAAGCTCCCTATTCTTACCATCGTACTGCCTTCTTCAATTGCAATCTTATAGTCTCCAGACATACCCATCGAAATCTCACTAAATTTGGAATCTTCTTTAAAATGCAAGTTTCTTAATTTCGTAAAATATCGTATTAACCTTTTAAATTCAGAGCGTGTTATTGCTTCATCATTTGTGAAAGTACCCATGCCCATAACCCCATGAATATCGATATTTTTTAAAGCTAAAAGTTCAGGAATAACTTCCAACAATTCATCAAAAGCATATCCTGTTTTTGAGTCCTCGGTAGCAATTTTTATTTGCAACAAGATTGATATTCGCCGATTGTTTTTATCAGCTTCTTGATCAATTTTATTTGCCAATTTGAGATTATCTACAGAATGAATGAGATCTACGAAAGGCGCTATATACTTTACCTTATTCTTTTGGAGATGGCCAATCATATGCCATGAGATATCTTTTGGGAGTGCTTCGTATTTTTGAACCAATTCTTGGACACGATTTTCTCCAAAGATCAATTGACCTTGATTATATAAGTTTAAGATATCTGAAGTGGGTTTGGTTTTAGATACCGCAACCAATTTTACATCTT
>JABDKX010000192.1 GCA_013001975.1 Saprospiraceae bacterium
ATAAATGAGTGATACAATAAAACACGAATGCGGGCTGGCATTCATCCGACTTTTAAAGCCACTTCAATATTATTACGATAAATATGGAACAGCGCTTTATGGAATAAAAAAACTCCAATTACTTTTACAAAAACAACGAAACAGAGGGCAAGACGGCGCTGGAATGGCTACTATCAAAACCCACATGCCTCCTGGTTCGAGATATATCAGTAGAAAACGAAGTAACTCTGCGACTTATTTAGAAGATGTTTTTTCTGACATATATGCCCACTACAACAAACTAACACCCGAGCAATTAGCAGATGGTGAATGGATAAAAGCCAACATGCCTTATTCTGGTGAAGTTATTTTGGGGCACTTAAGATATGGAACACATGGCATCAACACTATAGAATCTGTTCATCCATTTTTAAGACTTAACAATTGGATTACGCGTAACCTTGTCATGGCGGGTAATTTTAACTTAACAAATGTCAGTGAATTATTTGATGAATTGATTTCCTTTGGACAACATCCAAAAGAAGATTCCGACACTGTTACAATTATGGAAAAAATAGGTCATTTTTTAGATGATGAAGTTCAAAAACTTTTTTCTTGGTTTAAAACAGAAGGACATACTAATTTTGAGATTACTGATTTGATATGTGATCGTTTAGATGTAAAAAGATTGTTACAACGTGCAACCAGAAAATTTGATGGCGGTTATGTTATGGCTGGAATTCTAGGTCATGGCGATTCTTTTATTTTAAGAGATCCCAATGGCATAAGACCTGCCTTTTATTATCAAAATGATGAAGTGGTTGTCATGGCATCTGAGAGACCAGCTATTCAAACATCTTTCAATGTAAATTTTGAAGATATAAAAGAACTAAAACGTGGACATGCTCTGATAGTAAAAAGAGATGGCTCTGTCTCTGAAGACATGGTTTTGCAACCACAAGAAAGAAAAGCCTGTTCGTTTGAACGCATTTATTTTTCTCGAGGAAATGATAGAGATATTTATTTGGAAAGAAAAAAACTAGGTGAACTTTTAGCAATAGACATCCTTAAGGAAATTGACTACGATGTTGAAAATGCGATTTTCTCATTTATTCCAAATACAGCTGAAGTTGCTTTTTATGGTTTAGTAGAAGGTCTTCATAAAGAGTTGGACAAAGTCAAAAAACAACGGATTCTAGATTTGGGAGAAAATGTTACTAAAGAAGAAGTGGAATCTATTTTTAGAATGACACCACGAGTCGAAAAACTAGCCGTCAAAGATGCAAAGATGAGAACGTTTATCGCTGATGACAAACACAGAGGTGGGTTGGTTTCTCATGTCTATGATGTCACCTACGGTTTGGTAAACAATAAAAAAGATACTTTGATATTAATGGATGACTCTATCGTCAGAGGAACAACATTAAAAGATAGTATCATCCAAATTTTATCTACACTACTACCTAAAAAATTAATCATCGTTTCTTCGGCACCACAAATCAGGTATCCTGATTGTTACGGAATCGATATGTCCAAGATGAAAAACTTTGTCGCCTTCAAAGCATTGGTCAAATTACTTGAAGAGACCGGCAAAGAAAACTTACTAGAAGAAACTTATCATAAGTGTAAAGCGGAATTAGAAAAGCCAGATCATGAAATTGGCAATCCTGTTAAGGAGCTATACGCCTTGTTTTCTTACCAACAAATTTCAGATAAGATTGCTGAGATTGTGACTCCAAAGGGATTTACCCCAGAAATAAAAGTCATCTATCAAACGATAGAAAACTTACATGGTGCTTGTCCGAATAATAATGGAGACTGGTATTTTTCTGGCGACTATCCGACACCCGGCGGCATGAAAGTTGTGAACCGTGCTTTCATTAATTTTATTGAGAAGATTGATGCACGGGCTTATAATTAGACTCAGTTAGTTTTATATTGTTGGGAACTCTCGTTTGCAGCGAGTTGTAGTTGCCTGTTTGTAGCAACTTCTAGTTGCGACTACCAATTTATTACAGTTCAATGATATATAAATATGGCGCCAATGGAACATTATTTAGAAAAGTCACCATTAATGACTCAATTCCAAAAGTAAAAGATTACATCGGAGACATAGATTATCTCAATGAAGACATAGATAAAATAAAACATCAAAATGGTTACATTCAAAAGAAAGATTATTGCAACCCAACTTTACAATTACACTTAAGTGATAATGAAGAAATTAGTTTGGATTATTATGCAAGCGGTATTTTCTCAACAAGAATTATCAACCCAGCAGATTCCACAAAGTACTTAGCAGAAGACAGCATTACGCTATTGCCAAAATTCGAAGTACCTGTTGGAAAAATATTTCTTGCCGACATAGGCACATGTAACAGTCAACCAGACAGATGGCAATATAATTATACAATCAAAGACCATTTGGGAAATACAAGAGTTGTTTTTTCAGACATTAATGATGATGGAAACATTTACCCTGAAGATATTTTATCTACTCATGATTACTATCCATTCGGCTTAGAGCTCAGTAAAAGTGAATCACCAAAAGATAATTTTAAATATCTTTATCAAGAAGTGAATTAAATGCATGTGATAAGATTAGTTGTAAGTGCTTGTTTTTCAGGTGGAAGCTCTTTTGAAATGCATAGCTTTGTTATGGATTGAGAAAAAGCTGATCAGATGGAAATCAATGACAGTTGTTCGAGGTAATTAACTTCGATTACTATTTAAATAGCTCAACTTCAAGTTGCTCCAAACAAACTGGAAGTATTTAATCACCTAACAATATTCCCAACAAAAAAACACTCCACAACAATAGGATCCGTATTCGCAATAATATCAATTGTTTTGCCAAGCTCTCCTAACTTCTGATCCTTAGAATCAAAAACAACACTTAACTTTCCACGTTCTCCAGGAGCAATAATGCCTCTTGTCCAATCAGTAGACGTACACTTGCATGCCGTTACCAATTCGATTTCTAAGTCTGCATTGCCTGTGTTGGTGAAAATATATTCTATGGCTCT
>JABDKX010000208.1 GCA_013001975.1 Saprospiraceae bacterium
GTTAATAAGGGCTCCAATCAGTAGGTTCTTTTGAAACCTCACCATTTCTCGTATGTCTAAATTTTGACATAGTATCATAGATGGCTTTTCTTCCTCTATTAATTCCGCCCATAGGTCTGTGCTCTGGCAAACTATGCCAAGGTGTAAAAGATAATTGATCACCGTACATTTGTTGTTCTGGTGTGTCAAATTCTTGCTGTAATACTTTTACAGTTGCTACTTTTACAAAAGGCGATAACTTGGGATCCCAAGTTACTCTAGGATCTTCAATAGGCATTTTTTTTGCATCGACTTGTACTTGTACAAAAAAGTCTAACTCAATAGAATCTTTTTTTAGAGTTGCTGCCATTCGTTCTCGAAGATAATCTACAGGAGGTGTTCCAGTCGGTAGGGTTTGGCCAGTTGGGGTTTTGGGATGGACAGCATATTTGACAGCGCGATCTCCAAAGAGATAGGGAGTCGTACTTCCCCAATTGATGTCAAATAGGCTTGGGCTTTGGCTTCTTACTTTTAAGAAAAGCATAAGCAATCGTGGATGAGTTAAGAAATAAGAAACTGTTTTTACTGTTCCACTATTTATGGCTGTTAATAATTGAGCAAACCCTTCGACATCTTTTGTAACAAAGAATTGGGTACTCATAAAAACAAAATCTTGAGTGGTTTCATTTAATTGCTCAGGCAATAATTTAGTGCCTTCAACGCCCATTAATTTGATGGCCATTCCTCTAGAGTCTTTTTTAATATCTGGAGCACCGCCATTCAGATTAGAATATCTGATCCAAGCTTTGTAAGTCTTTGGCTCTTTAAATATACCAACCTTGTATTCTTCAGCGATATTATCTAAAATGGTAAACTCTGCTTTTACCAACCCATGCTGCTTTGGGTGAGCATCTCTCAATGTTCTTTTTGGAGGGGGATAATTTTTTTCTAATAATGTTTTTAATGACCCAATAATGCTTTCAGTCGCGGCCTTTTCACCTGGAGGTGGATATTCAGTAGCCAGATCCATTTTCCCTTTATAAGAATAAGTGTTTCTTGCTTCATTGAAAAATAAAAAAATCACCAATGCAACTAAGATTAATAATACAGTCATAATTTTCTTTTTCATAATAGGAATTTAGAAGATAAAACAGTAGGCGATATTATATGTAATATCGCCTACCGTTAATATATACGGGAAAGCAAATAGATTCACTTATTTAGTAAGTTCCTAATGACTTGATATATTCAATGAGATTCCATTTGTCATTATCACTGAGATTTGTTCCATAGTTATGACCTAAGTTAGAATTTCCAGGCATAATTGTAGAGTCATTCTTCATTACTTTAAACAAAGTAGGACCTTCATCAGTAACAAATCCCACATTTACAGGATCAAATTTTCGACTACCCACACGGAATGTATCTACCCGATCATTTGGTGCTTTTAATAACTCCCAAAGATTTGGTACAGATCCATTATGCAAATAAGGTGCTGTTGCCCAAATACCATTGAGTGGTCTTCCTTTATAAACCAATGAATCAAGATTCAAGTCAGGACCATTTGGTCCAAGGGCGTTAGGTGCTATTATCGTATCATGAGGATGTGTATACTCTTCTTCATGATCTTCTTTTTTATCTATTAACCCTTTTATATAAATACCTAATTGATCTTTATGATCTGCATCTGATTCAGGCGCTTTTCCAGCTGCTAATGCTTTCTCAGGTCTTTTTAAAATAACACCTAATATACCATTGACAACAATGCTTGTTGCACCAGCCGTATCTCCAAAATGTTTACCAACGACGACGTTTTCCTTGGTACCTTTTAAAATTAGTGTTTTAGCCGTTCCATTACCCGCATTGTATGCCATCATTGGATCTGTACCCACTTGAGCCAATGGTGTTTTATTAGATACATAATTATTTAGTTCGTCAGCTCTGTCAATAATCTTGTGACATTCTGCACACTCTCTAGAAAATATTGTCCAACCAGCTAATCTTTTGTCGTTATCAATAGGAGGGAGAATAGTATCTGGCCACTTTGGAGACTTTAAAACCTTTATCCAAGATTCAATTTCTCCCAGACCTTTATAATCAACTGTCGAAGAATAGGCAACATCAATGCCAAGCAATTTTTGCCACCATGGTGCTTCATTAAAACTTAAATCTCCAAAAACACCGACAACTTCTCCAACATTTCTAACCAATGGACCGACAACTGGGATGTTTGGAGCTGACGCATTCCATTGAACAACATCTGATTGATGAGTTCCCCATAAAAATGGATACGAAACTGGTGCTGATGGTGGATTATTGTTTCCTGGGTCATGCAGGGCTTGTGCTGTTGCGGAGTTTGCAATTTGTCCAAAGGCATCAACGCGACCATGGCCGGCAAAATCTTTTGGAAATTCATCACTTGGTAATAGATTAATCGCTTGACGTTTTTCTGCTTTATTGATTAATCTGCCCATTTTTTCTTTTAACTCTTTTGCGTCACCTGATGAATATCCTTCTCCTAATACATTGGTAGCAAAACGACCAAATTTATCACTGTCGTCTTTAGTTTTTCTTAGTGCATTAATTAATTCAGTATATATTGTTTCAAAGTTAGCAAGTGTGGGTGCGCCTTCTACCATCATACTTTTTCCATTGTAATCAATTTGATGTGTATGACAGGCTGCACAATTAAATCCCATCCACGGTTCTTGGTCTTTACGTGCTCGTTGAGCAGCAAAACCAATCGGTAGGCCTCCTGGATTCCAAGCAGATGTATCACTAGGTAAGTAGCCTATCTTATCCATAAAATCTGGACTTCTAAATAGTTCTTGATTGTCTGCTTGCTCCAGCCATACAAACCAAGTATATGGAATTATCCCAGAACCTTGACTTGTAAACCAATAAGCTTCACGCATTTCCTGAGTCCAATGATCTCCTTGTTCTAATGGAATACGGTAAGTAACATCCCCAACTGGGTCTACTACTTCGAGACCGTTAGATACATCATCAATATAATAATCATCTTTAACTTGATTAATATAAGTATAGGCAATGTATGCAGCTACAACCACAAAAACTGCCAATGCAATTTTATTCTTGAGCAACTTTAATAATAGTTCTTTTAATTTTTTCATTGGATAATTTTTGAAGCCAATTAATTGAGACTGCTGCAAATACTACTGTTTAGAATCAGAGTAACTCTATGGGGCGTTTCTTAGCAGATTTTTCAGTTCCAAGATACCTATTGATTATCGCAATTTTATACGTATAAATACGTGTTTTTTGATCTTGATTGAGGATATTTTACTGGAAATAGGTGTTTTTGAGGGTGCAGGGTGAGCAATGTGAGGAATGAAAACAATGAATATAATGAATATAATGAATACAATGAATACAATGAATACAATGATTCAATTTTTTAATTTTTAATTTTTAATTTTTAATCATCTTTAATCTTTAATCTTTAATCTTTAATCTTTAATCTTTAATCTTTAATCTTTCATTATCCATAATCCATAATCCATAATCCATAATCCATAATCCATAATTCATAATTCATAATCCATAATTCCAAGCCTCCCGCCCGCTTCGCGGTTCACTTCGTCAAAGCCTCGCGGCTTTGGTCCTTCGGACTTCTCTTCGTTCATCCTATCGGACTTCTCTTCGTTCATCCCCCAAATACGTTAGCTCCTTTACCTTAAATCAGCTCATTGTTCCCAAATCATGGTAACATATTTACGAAGTTGGGCTCTATCTGAATATATTGGAAATACACTTTATAATTGAAAACTATAATAATGAAAAAGACAACTCTTCTTATGCTTTCGTTTCTTTTTAACTTAAGCTTATTTGCACAAAATTATTCTTTAGACTTTGACGGTACAGACGATTACCTGGACATGAGCAGCATTCCAGCGAGTTTTGAATATTCGTTTGAGATGTGGTTCAAATTAGATGCAGTTACGTTTGATACAAGAATTGTTACTGCCAGTTCAACACACAACAATATTTATTCTGTTGCTTTACTAGCCGGAGATAAGTTGCACGTTAGTATTGGTGGTGGTGGAGCTCCTGTTGCAGCAACATCAACTTCGATTCTTCCAAATACTTGGTATCATATTGCATTCATTCGAAAATCAAGTACAGAAGTAGATTTTTATCTGAATGGAGTTCAAGAAGTGACGACTATAACTATTGATCCATCCATTGAATGGGTTGATGAAATGCGATTGGCTTCTCCATTTGTACTAAATGGTAATCCAAACGGATTGTACATGGATGGTCAAATAGATGAGTTCAGAGTGTGGAATGGTTCTAGAACTGCAGGTCAGATTTTTGAGCATTACCAACGTGAAGTATCTGGATTAGAGTTTGGCTTAAATACTAATTACAAATTTGATGATAATGCATCACCTAATGATGTTGAAGACTGCCATAATTCTGGAACTCATGGTGTACGTTTTGGTAGTGGTGGATCAAATAATTTACCTCAGTTTGTCACTGATCAACCAACTGGATTATATGATATAGATTGTTTGGATCTCGTGATTGGTTGTGTTGAAGAAAGCATAATTGATATGCCGATAGGAGATAGTGAAGACAATTATGGAAACAATGTAGGCATTACTACGGATAGATTTATTGTTGGTGTTCCAAATGATTATGTTGACTTTGATAAGCAAGGAAGTGCTATTATAAATGATTGGGATGGATCCAATTGGATAGAAACGAAGCTGACAAGTGACTCATCAAGTTACAATAGTCAATTTGGATACTCTGTGGATGTAGATGGAGATCGTGCTATTGTTGGTGCACATTTTAATGATGTAAATGGAGTAGCACAGGTTGGCGCAGCTTACATTTATGATTGGGATGGCGCTATGTGGAACGAGACTCAACTTGTAGCTTCAGATGGAGAATATTATGATGGATTTGGATATGATGTAGCCATTGATGGCGATCGTGCTGTTGTTTCTGCAAAATGGGATGATGATCAAGGCAGTACTTCTGGTTCTGTATATGTTTTTGATTATGATGGCACAAATTGGATAGAATCACATAAATTGAACCAAGGGTCATATCAAGCTGGACCACAATTTGGAGAAGATGTTGATCTGGATGGGGATAGGTTAGTTGTTGGAGCTCCAAAGTATGATCATTCTGGGTATAATCAAGCAGGAAGAGCCTATATCTTTGATTATAATGGTTCATCTTGGGTAAGGACAATGCTACAGGCTTATGACCCTTTTAATTATGATGCGTATGGCACTGGTGTTTCAGTTAGTGGAGATAGGGTTGTTGTAGGGGCACATGCGGACGATGATGCTGGAACAAGCAGTGGTAGTATCTATGTTTACACATATAATGGATCCAGCTGGAACGTAGAAAAAGTTTTGGGAATGAATATAGGAGCATTCGCATTTTTTGGATATAATATCAGTATAGACGGAGATAGAATGGTTGTTGGTGCTTATGGGGATTTAGGCAGAGAAGGAAAAGCTATCATTTTGGATTGGAATGGCTCTTCTTGGGATCAAGAAGAGATTTTTGCCAGTGATGGGTCACACTATGATCATTTCGGTTGGAGTGTTGCTCTTCTAGGAGATCAATGTGTTATTGGCGCATATTTTGATCACCTAAACGGTGCAAATGATGCTGGAAGTTGTTATGTCCTAACCTTAGCTTCTGGTACATGGGGAGAAGAAAAAGTGACTGAATCATCTCCAATTTCTAATGGTCAGTTTGGAAATGCAATTGCTGTGAATGGAAATAGAATGGTTGTTGGATCTCCTTATCTTAATGATTGGTTTGGGGAAGTTTCTATTTATGATTGGGATGGGTCTGCTTGGGTGTTTACGGAAACATTGACTTCGTCAGCACCTCATGTTGAGAGATTTGGAGAATCGGTTTCAGTACAAGGAGACAGAATTATCGTTGGTGCACCTTGGCGATCTAATACAAAAGGCAGAGTATACATTTATGATTATGATGGAACTAATTGGGTAGAAACTTATTTTGATGGCGTTGGAAATCCAAGATTTGGATGGGAAGTCAGTTCATTTGGGGATAGGTTTGTTGTTGGTGCGCCTCGAGATAATGACAATGGGACATATGCAGGGGCTATTCATATTTATGATTGGGACGGTACTATGTGGGTAGAAACAAAATTGACACCAACAGATGCAGCAACACAAGATGAATTTGGTACCGATGTCGAACTATTAAATGATCGCATTTTGGTCGGTGCGCCGAAAGATGATGATAATGGAACAAACTCAGGAAGTGTTTATGTCTATGATTGGAATGGCAGTACTTGGGTAGAAACAAAAATTACTACTTCCGATGGTACGAGTTATGATGAATTTGGAAGTTCTGTAGACTTAGCAGATGATAAACTTATTGTTGGCGCTTATAGAGATACTACGAACGGAACTTGGAGTGGAAGCGCCTATATTTATGAATGGGATGGCAGTTCATGGGCTGAAACAAAATTAATTGCAAGTGATGTTGAGCCTTTTGATGAATATGGATTGGAAGTTGCCATATTAGGTGACAGAGCCATTGTCGGCGCACCAAAAGAAGGTGTTGATGGAAATAATGGAGCTATATATGTTTATGATTTTGACGGAACAACTTGGAACGAAACAAAAATGGAAGCTTCAGATTCTGCAGCAGGCGCTCTTTTTGGGTATGCTATAGAATTATTACCTGATCAATATTTAGTGGGCAATAGAAGCAAATACAATAGGGTTTATGATTTCTTTTGCCCAGGCCCACCTGTTTTTTGCGATGAAATGACAGCAGATATAGACACTACAATCGTACCGTTAGATACGCTTTCTGATTATATTTTTGCTGTTGAAGATTGGGTGAAACTAACCGGAAATTTTAGTGCTGGAAGTGGCGCCGATACATTTATAGATGTACGTGCTTCTCAATACATTGAATTAAATCCGAGCTTTACTGTGGAATTGGGCACAAGAGCGTTATTTGAAATTGCGCCTTGCGATAATACCCTTATTACTTTAGCAAAAGAAGAAGAGGAGGGTGATGTTGTCAAAAGAGTCATTAAAGACAAACCAGAAGATCCAGAAGAAATAAAAGTTCTCAAAAAAGATTGATAATATTTTCAGTTATATAAAGGTAGAAGGGAAGTCAGTTTTGGTTTCCTTTTTTTATACAATGAATACAATGAATACAATAATTCAATGAATTCAATGTGACCTATGAGAGTGTCTTATACGAAATGAAATGAAGTAGAACCAATGATTTGGGAAGTAGAAATAATGAGAGATTTAGATAGT
>JABDKX010000216.1 GCA_013001975.1 Saprospiraceae bacterium
TTTCGTTTCAGCCATGGGAACAACTGGAACCATTACTGGAACCTCAACATATTTAAAAGAAAAAAATCCTAACATAAAGATAGTAGGTGCTCAACCTACTGAAGGCAATCGTATACCAGGAATCCGAAAATGGTCACCTGCATTCTTACCTGGCATCTATCAACCGGAGAGGGTTGATGAAATTATTTATGTAAGGACTGATGATGCTCAGGAAAAAACCAGACTTCTTGCTGAACAGGAAAGTATTATGGGAGGCATGTCATCAGGAGGTGCATTACATTGTGCATTAGAGGTATGTTATAAACTAGAAAGAGGTGTTGTCGTTTTTATCGTTTGTGATAGAGGAGATCGATATTTAAGTTCAGAATTATATGAATAGATTTATTTCTTCTCATTTTTTAGAGCCAGGAACCATCAATACAGATCCTGTTAATCACTATAGCTTATTGAGGTCTATTGAGGAAAATTTTGGATTAGGTAATTTGAAACGACATGATGCCATGGCTCAGCCATATTGGTTTTTAAAATAAATGGTTTTAAGTCTCTAGTTTTTACCTCTGAGAAAACTCGGATTCCAAAGTATCAATCCCAGCATGACTGCCATAGATGCAGATCCACCAATATCATATGTGCTTTGCGTTAGGTGATAAATCGTAAAAGCTAACATAAAAAAGAGGAAAAACCCAGCCACATATTTATAGTATTTTGGATGCCAAATTAAAAATCCTGCTGCAAGTTGCATAACGCCCAGCACTTTCCAAATTATGTGAGAGATTGTATCTTCTAATGAACAAGGCGGTTGCAAAAAAGCGAAAAATTTATCAGCACCAATCATTAAGAAAAGTATGCTGCAAATGGCAGTTATTATTTTTATAAAATTCATTTCCTTGTATTTTTGGTAGTTTAAAATTACGGAAATTAATTTTGTCATCGCAATTAAATGACTTGTTGATGGTTCAAATACTTTAATTACTTGTTTATAAATAAAGTAGCAATTCTGGACTTATAAAACACGCCTAGGAAAGATGTAATTGCATTGTATAAGTTTGGAAAAAATAAAAGTGATCCCATATCATAATGAGATCACATTTCACTTTACCGAATTATAATTGTGGTTATATTAAATCAATCTAAAGTGAAGTTTACTCCGCCCCCTTCTGTCCCTTCACATAAGTCGAGTAAACATATACTGGAATATCTAGGTCACCTAAATGCTTTTTAATCAATGGTAAAACTTCATCCCAATTCATTTTTCCATAGCCAGTTGCTAATTTAGGCAGAGCAAGACTTGTAATCTTTTCACCCTTGATCGCTTTCACTAAGTTTTTTAAACAAAGGTTTACATTATGATGAGATGCAGATCCTGGATGTCCGTTTAATGTTTTTGCAGGTTCTTGAGTCATCAAATTAAAAATCCTAAAATGATCAACGGTTCCCCACATCCACACTTCACCTGGCGGCGGATTTTCAAGCCTGCAATAATGTCTAAAGTCTTTAGCCATCGCCGGATAATTTTCTCTTAAACTTAATGCCAATCCTCTATCGAAATGATCATTTGGAGCAACACCATGGGCTATTGCCTGCGCACCAGTTAATAGTATATCTCCTTTTACTTCTTTTATCATAAATCCTTAATAAGTGTATTGAAAAATATGTTTTAATTCGAAAGCAAATTAGGATATAAAGTAGAATAACTGGATAAGCTTTATCATGTAAAGAAGTGATTGTGATCATTGTCATTTATAATTTAGTTATGAGATGTTTCAATGCTTCAATGCTTCAATGTTTCAATGCTTCAATGCTTCAATGCTTCAATGCTTCAATGCTTCAATGTTAAAGACAAACTAAAAACAGCTCATTAAAATTTTCTTAAATCTCTGAAACACATACTTTATCATAATACAATGCGCGTTTTGAGACTTGACAACCTATCAAAATCATCCTCGTTTAGTTTGGCTTGGAATGGTACACCACTTTTGGCAGATCAAAATGTAGGACTCTTTATTAGAACGTGGACTTTTAGTGATGATGATTTATTTTTAAAGACGCTGACGGTGCAACAGATTTGGTGTTTGGTAAAAATGGATTATCGAATCTTGCTTCAACCAATTCTACCCTCTTTCTGGATAGAGCAATTGTCAGAGATGTGCAAAAAGGCAAAAGTGAAGGTGGCTTGGTGAGAGGAAAGTATCGCGCAGAAAATATATCTGCACAAATAACAGATTAGCCTAAATTATAGTGCATAAACAATTAAAACAATATGCACATAACATTAAAGTCATCTTGGATTATTATGATATTAGAAACATGCTTTTGGGACTAAACTAGAAGCTTCAAGAATCCTATTTCCCATAAATCCAAGAAGACTTTAATTCTATCTTTGAGAGTACAATTATAATTGATACCTCAAGTATGAAATAAATAAATCCCAATGAAGTTAAACTCTGTCTATAGATAAATAAGAGCACTATCGTTGTTAAAACATATATCAAATTTGCAGAAGCTATTACCTTTAAAAAATTGGATTTGTTTTTGCGAATTAAATAAAAACATCCAATTGAATAGATAGAGAAAATCAATGCTACCCAAGCCAAAATTTGCAAAACTTTCGCTGGCATACCAACAATTGAATTGTGTTTAATTAATACAACACCTAACATGGAAGCCGTCAACAATGCACCTAGTGCATCAATCAGGAAAAGCTTATGAGGACGTAAATTATATTTTTTTAAGAATTGCTCCATTTACATTATTTGAAGAAATATTCAACAAATTCAACTACGATGATATCTAATATTAATATGCCAATTATAATGAGAACCCAATACCACCATTTCAATTTTATATTCTGAGCAATTCGCCATTCTATCAGTGTCCAAACGGCAAAATATAAATACCAAATCCACCACGCACTTACATCATAAAGAATCATGCCGGCCATTCCGAATGTAAAAATAAACATCACAAGTGTGAAGCGTTGAATATCCTTTTTTTGATTTAATGATTGATTCATTGGTACAAATATAATTGAGAATTAATTATTAATGATTATTTATATCCTCCGAAATGGAATGCTTTGCTCTCCGAAATGGAATATAGGGGAACAGGAGGTAAAATTAAAGAGCTTCTTCTACGAAATGGAATACATTGTTCTCCGAAATGGAATGTAGGGGAAAAGTATAATTCATAATTCATAATTTATAATTTATAATTCATACTAAAAAAAATCTACATCGTCAATAATAAACACTCTGATCCTCCGTTTTTAATATATCAATTGTCAAAACACCAAAATGAAAACTAATTTTCTATTGAGAGACAATAGTATTATATCCTCTAATCTATTCTCTCACCAACTTACTCGCCTATAAGTTAAGCATTTACACTGGTTTTATTATTTCACTAGTTAATCATTTATACGCTTATGTATTATAGAATTATATCTTTAGTCACACTTTCTTGCTTTATTTTTTTCTCATGCTGTGATGATGAACGGTGATTTTAATAGCTACAGGTATGCAGGCGAATTCGAATCAAAAGATTCTACATACAAACATGGAACACTGATGGCAAATTTTAATTTTTTTGAAGGTATTGGTTTGGCATTGATGAATGCGCAATTTTATAACAGTGGCGATATTCTAGAAAAAAGATTACTCCGTTTTGGAAAGAAATGACCCAATATGAATGAACCAACTCTCTCCAGAGTTATTGGGGAGGGTTGTTCATTTTTTCAATGATTCAATGAATACAATGAATATAATGAACATAATGAACATAATGAATACAATGAATATAATGAATACAATGAATACAATGAATATAATGAATATAATGAATACAATGATAATTCATAATTCATAATTTTTAATTTTTAATTTTTAATTTTTAATTTTTAATTCTTAATTACCCTTAAAGTTTGCTTTTCGTTTTTCCAAAAATGCTGTGACACCTTCCTTTGTTTCTTCGGATACAATAGCATCTCCAAAATAGTTCATTTCTTTTTCATAAGCATTTTCATTCTTATCAAAGAATGCATTTACCAAAGCAATTGTATTAGCTACTGAGATTGGACCTTTTGTAGCAATTTTATTTATAATCTTACTTGCTTTATCTATCAAACTTTCTGATTCAACTACATGTGTGATTAATCCATATGATAGAGCTTTCTCGGCATCAATCATATCTCCTGTTAATAACATTTCTAATGCTCTTCCTTTTCCCAGATATTGAACAAGCCTTTGGGTCCCACCATATCCAGTCACAATGCCTAGATTAACTTCTGGTTGTCCAAACTTAGCATTTGGTGATGCGATTCGGATATGACAAGCCATTGCCAATTCGTTTCCGCCACCTAATGAATATCCGTTAATGGCTGCAATAACAGGTATCGAATAATTTTCAATTGTATTATATACGATGTGCCCTTTTTTTGATAATGCGTAGCCTCCGTCGCGATCTAATTTCAAAAATTGAGTAATATCAGCACCCGCAACAAAAGCTTTATCACCCGCACCGGTTATTATGACACCTTTTAAATTCTTAGGATTTAAACCTTCAGTAAATAGGTATCCCAATTCCGTCATGACATCATCGTTGATTGCGTTCATCGCTTTAGGTCTGTTGATTGTGACCAAAGCAATACCATCATTGATTGTTAGCAAGATTGTTTTTAATTCCATGATCTTGTTGTTATTACTTTTTTAATTTCTTGAAAAAATTTATTTAAGTCTGGACTGATATTCCAAAAATAGGCTATTGGTAAAAATAGACCTGCTACAATAACACTCTTTAAAATTATATTAATTAGAGGACTAAATTCTATATTAATTATGAATGAAAGTGCAAATATACCAGTAAATAATACAAGTGTTTTAAATGTACTCACTGAAAAAGGATGTAATTTAAAATTATATAAAATAAAAATCAGTTTTATTAAATTATAAAAGAAAAGCGAAAATGCTGTTGCTAATGCAGCACCTACTATACCTTCTCTTGGAATCCAGTAATAATTCATACAAAGGTTAGTAACAGCTAAAAACACGAGAAAGGCAAAATTGTATTTGTATAATTTCGAATACACTATAATTGAACCGTTCACACTGGTTATCATGTCAATCAATTTACTAAACCCAAGCAGTAAGAATATTGTCTCGACGAATGGGAACTGATTCGGATCGCTAGAAATATTGACCAAGTCAGGAATTGAATACCAAAGTCCTAAGAATAAAAAACTGCCCACAAGAAATAAATTTGCCGAAGCCTTCTTATAAACTGAATTCATGTTTTCCAAATCATGATCTTTCCAAGCTTGAGAAATAATGGGTCCGGCAATCTGATTTATGGCACGTGCTGGCATATCGATAAAACTGATAAATAAAAATGCTTTTACATAAAAACTTACATTATCGACATGCATAAACAAAGGAATCATTACAGCATCTAATCGAAATGCGATACCATTGCTTAATTGGTTCAAACTACCAAACAAAGCATAACTAACCATTTCTTTAAATGAAAAATCTTTCTTCGGCTTTTTCACTTTTCCCAACTTCAAACCATTAATACGCCATAAGTAAATTATTAACGCCAGAGCCGCAAAAACAAAAAAACCAATCATTCCCCATGAAAACACTTCTCTTGAAAAGCCAAAATAAGCGAATGATAAAACCAAAATTGGCAAGAACAATTTAAACCCAAATTGCTGTATTAAATTGGGTACTACAATTCTTAATTTATTTGAAGACTGAGAAGTTAACACTTGAAGAATTCCTAACAATAAAACCAAAATCAATAGATATATTTCAGCGTCCTTTAAAAATTCAGTATTCATTTTCAGAGCTTCAAGAACGGCATAAAACCCTTCTTTAAAACATATGAAAATAATTGTGAATAGTAAAAATGAAATACTAAGTGCTCCCCAGATCAAGGATAAAAACCCATTATAAGATTTTGAATCCTCACTTGAGAAAATTGGAAAATATTTAACAACTAAAGATGTTACGCCTAAAGTTGCCAAAGGAACAAATAAGAACGCTGTATTATACAACCATTGAGCATAACCATAAATCTCATCGTTTATTCCATCATTGGCACTATAAATAAACAAAGCAGAAAACGCACCAATAACAGCACCTGCAAAATTGATGATCGTTGATTTAATGCCTTGTCTCTTAATTATACCCATAGGGTTTTATATAAGGAAGAACTTTTACTGATTAATATGATTAAAATAACTTGATCCTGACTACTTCTTCGTTTTCTTAGCCCAAGAATCTCTCAATCCAACCGTTCTATTAAATACAAGTTTATCATGAGAATCTTTATCTTTTACATAATATCCCTTTCGCATAAATTGTAATGGTTGACCTTCCTGCACATCATTTAAGTAAGCTTCTCCTTTTGCATTATTATTTACTGTAAGCGATTCACTATTATAGTAATCTAAAAAATCTCCTTCTTCTTTTAATGGTTTTTCAACTGTAAACAATCTGTCGTAATTTCTAACTTCAACGTCAATTGCCGATTGGCACTCTACCCAATGCATAGTACCTTTCGCTTTAATTCCTGAATTATCAGAACCACTTTTACTATCAGGATAATATGTACAATGTACTTCAGCAACTTCGCCATTATCATCCAATACATAGCTCTCCCCTTTTATAATATAAGCACCTTTTAATCTTACATTTTTCCCTACACTTAAACGGAAATATTTTTTTGGTGCATCGATCATAAAATCATCTCTCTCAATATATATCTCCTTTGAAAATTGCATTTGATGTGTCCCCGCTTCTTCTTTCTCTGGATTGTTGACGCTTGATAACAATTCACGCTCACCTTCTGGATAATTTGTAATAACAAGTTTAATTGGATTTAATACCACCATAACTCTAGTGGCCTCTTTGTTTAAATCTTCGCGCATGATCGATTCCAATAATTCAATCTCAATAAAGTTATCTCGCTTCGCAACGCCGGCAACTTTACAGAATCGCCTTAAGCTTTGTGGCAATACGCCTCTTCTTCTCAATCCTCTTAATGTTGACATTCGAGGATCATCCCAACCTGTTACGTAATTCCCTTCTATTAATTTTAATAATCTCCTTTTTGAATTAATCATGTAGGTGACATTCATCCTAGCGAATTCTATTTGCCTGGATGGAAAAATCTCTAAGTTTTCAATAAACCAGTTATACAATGGTCTGTGGTGCATAAATTCTAAAGAACATAAACTATGCGTTATTTTTTCTAAAGAGTCAGATTGGCCATGTGCAAAATCATACATAGGATATATGCACCACTTGTCACCAGTATTATGGTGATGCACCTTTTTTATTCTGTAAATAACAGGATCTCTCATCAGCATATTAGGAGAAGCCATATCAATTTTTGCTCTTAAAACCATAGCACCATCGTCAAATTCACCTGCTTTCATACGATCAAAAAGATCAAGGTTCTCTTCAACTGTGCGATCTCTGAAGGGGCTGTTGACGCCAGGCTGAGTTGGTGTCCCTTTTTGCTTAGCCATTTCTTCTGCAGAGGATTCATCAACATATGCTAACCCCTTCTTGATCAATTTCACTGCAAAGGCATACAGTTCGTCAAAGTAATTAGAAGTATATTTTGCATTTCCTTCCCATTCGAATCCTAACCATCTGATATCATCTTGAATGGCTTTAACAAATTCTAAATCTTCGGCTACCGGATTGGTATCATCAAACCTAAGATTGGTTGTACCACCATACTTTTGTGCCAACTCAAAATTGATGCAAATAGCTTTGGCATGTCCAATATGTAAATACCCATTTGGTTCCGGTGGAAATCGGGTATGAATTCTGCCACCATGCTTTCCATTTAATATATCCTCATCTATTATTTCTTCGATAAAGTTTTTGCTCTCCGTTGATGTGCTGTCTGTCATCTTTTCACTTTTATACTTTCTAGAAATCTCTTTTAAATTACATATAATCAGGCATTTCTATGCCCAAAAGTTTCATACCTTTTGCTAATAATTTTCCTAAACTAGTGGCCAAGTTAATTCTATATGACGAAACTTTAGGATTCTCTGTATCCAGTATGACATTATCATGGTAATATCTATGGAAACTCTTTGCCAATGTATAGCAATAATTAGCTACTACAGAAGGATCATACTTCTCTAAAGCTTCAGCAATAACAGACGGGTATGATTCCATCATGACCAATATCTCTTTATCCAGATTATTGTAAGTTATCTCCCCTTTAAATGGCACTTCATTAAATCCTGATTGCTTTACTTTTCGAAGTACTGATTGGATACGCACATAAGCATTTTGAATATAAGGTCCTGTAGTCCCTTGCATATCCACAGATTCATTAGGATCGAAAGTCATTCGCTTTCGTGGATTGATTTTAATTATAAAATACTTAAGTGCTGCTAATCCTATTTTATTATAAATTTTATCCTTTTCCTTTTCTTCCATGCCTTCTAAACCACCGCGTTCTGTGGATGATTTTTTGGCTGCTTCAAAAACATCGACAACAAGATCATCTGCATCAACAACTGTCCCTTCTCGACTCTTCATTTTCCCAGTTGTCAAATCAACCATACCGTATGACAAGTGATGCAATTGATCTGCATAAGGCTCTCCTAATCTTTTTAATATTTCGAACAAAACTTTAAAATGATAATCTTGTTCATCGGCCACTGTATAAATCATGCTGTCTATTCCAAACTTCTCATATCTCATTTGAGCTGTTCCTAGGTCTTGAGTCATATATACTGAAGTGCCATCACTTCTTAAAATGATTTTGTGATCCATTCCGGCATCTTCTAAATCGACCCATACCGAACCGTCATCTTTTTTATAAAACAATCCTTCTTTCAATCCTTTTTCAACCGTTGCCTTTCCTAATAGGTAAGTCTCAGATTCATAATTAATCGAATCAAAAGAAACGCCAAGAGCTTGGTATGTTTTTTCAAAACCTTCATAAACCCAATTATTCATTTTTTCCCAAAGGGCGACAGTTTCCTCATCCCCAGATTCCCACTTAATCAACATGGCTTTGGTTTCCTTCCCGATCTTACTGAATTCGTTAAAATATTGATTCTTATATCGCTTAAAAAAGGCTTCTGCCCCTTCTGCTTCTTTCCTATTTTCTGTATAAACGTTTTGACCTTCACCCTTTTGCCAATCTTTGTATTCTTCTTGAAAAGCTTTTTCAAATTGAACATAATATTTCCCTACGAAATGATCTCCTTTTATACCTGTACTTTGTGGTGTCTCGCCTTTACCAAATTTTTGCCATGAAATCATACTTTTACATACAGCTATTCCACGATCATTGATTATTTGAGTCTTGATAGCTTCATATCCGTTAGCTTCAGCAATTTGTGATATGGACCAACCTAAAAGGATGTTTCTGATATGTCCTAAGTGTAATGGTTTATTCGTATTCGGTGACGAGAATTCAACCATCATCTTTTTACCATTTGGTGACTGAATACCAAAATCACTTTTTGAAACATCATTTAATAATGCATCCCAAAATATTGATGTTAATGACAAATTTAAGAATCCCTTTACCACGTTAAAGCCATCAACTAATTCTGATGATTTAACCATCTCATTTCCTATCGTTTCTGCAATAACTTGAGGATTATTTTTTAAAGTCTTCACTAATGGAAACACAACAAATGTATAATCACCATTAAACTCCTTTTTAGTAGGGCTAAGAATAATTGCGTTATCATCCATTGTCACATCATATGCAGCTTGCACACTTTGCTTCAAATCCTCTTTTAATTTTAGCAACATATCTATGTATTTTATAAATAATATGCGAAAATAGGACTAATACAACTTAGTTGTAAATATGAACACACTTATTTACCAGATTTAAGGAGCAATAACCATTGAGAACGCTATGTAGGTTCGAAAAAACTAAAAATTGTTTGGCCGTAATTCCTCTGGGAGACCAAATTTGGATGATTGGACAGATTTACGTTTGGGTTATGTTCTAAAACTAAAAATCCATTTTGAGTAAGCATATTTTTTGCTAATATCAGATCAGGAATTTCCGGAATGTTTTTAAGTGGATAAGGTGGTCCTGCAAAAATATAATCGTATTGTTCCTCACATCTTTTTATAAATGTGAATACATTCATTTTATATATTCGCAAGTAATCTTTGATATTTAATTTTTCTCGCATCACAGTGGCAAATGTTACACAACCTTGAAATTTGTCAACATAGGTTGCATCTTTACAGCCTCTGCTTATACATTCATAACAATGGCTTCCAGTTCCACCAAAGAGATCTAAAAATTTGATGTCTTCGAAATCTATTCTGTTGCTTAGAATATTATACAAGCCTTCTTTAGAAATATCAGTTGTAGGTCTGGTTGGCCATTTATTGGCAGGCGGGTTAAATCTATATCCTTTAAATTCTCCACCTATTATACGCATGTTCTACATAAGTATAAGTCAAAAAATAATTGATAATCAATATCTCTTGAACTTGAGATTTGAATATTTTGATCAATAACTTTTATTTTACCAAGGTAGCCACTTAGTTGTTCAAATAAATATGAGTTCTGAGATACATGCCCACCTAAACAAACATCTTGATCTTTTGGATCTAAGTTATGTGCTTTTAAAAGTAGAAGGATGTAGTATAAATAATCAGTAGATGATTTACAATAGAATTGATTATAAAATTTGAATTTACCATCTTTAACATAAGCCAAATGTAAATCACTCTCATTTACAAAAACCAAAAGGTTACATTTTTTCAAGACAGCGTAATTAGCTAAGGCTGAAGAAATATGAGCCATCTTGAAAGGAAACTCATATTGAGACAATGCATCAACAACTTGAGGTTGTAAATAGTGTAATGTATGTGTTGTAGGAGAAAAGAATGAATCAACCTCACGATCATAAGCTTTCTTTCTCTTTACATTATAGATGCCCTTGAAGTAATCTTCAAAATATTGCTCTTCATAATCATCACCTAAAAGATGAACATAAGGTTTTTGAGTAGATAATACTCTAACCATTTCCAAATTAAAGTTGTTGTCCCAGATTTTTAATAACTGATCGAAGTTGGCTATGCTGTGTTCATCTGACTTTACCAATTGATGGTTATCTGTCCAAAGTCCATAAAAAAAACTGTCTGTATAAAGCACTACAGACAGTTCGTTTACTTTTTCAACTAATTCTATATTGTTAATAGATTTTTCTATCTGTCCCAATTTCCAGATAAATTTGGTGCATTCATATTTCCAAACTTCATTCGTTTATCGGGATCATAAGAATTATCATACTTACTGTATTTCTTTGATGCATACTCGCCCATGAAATCTTTCCATCTTGTTCCGACCTCCACAACATTTACTAAAGTTGACTGGTATGTCATCGTATCTGCTTCAATAGAGAAGGTTTTCCCATCTCCAAATGGTACCTTTTCAAGACCCTCTAACTCTATACCTAACTTCAGTATTGAATCAATAGCTGGTTTTTTAATTAAAGTTCTTGTAAAAGCTTGACCAGTAGGATCATCTGGATCACCAACAATGTTTTCAATAGTAAAACTATCTGTAGTTAAAACATGCTTCAATGAATCGAAATTTCCGGCAAATTTACCCGTTATATCTCTGTAAGCTTCTTGAGCTTTACGTACTTTTTCCAAATGAGCCACGACAGCGTCTTTTCGCTCTTTTTTCACTTTCTGGAAAGCAATTGGTTCTTTAATACTTTGAATAAGTGCCCATGTCAGGAAAATAATGACTAAGGCAAGAACAATACTTATAATTTTCTTCATTTTCTATAGCTTAAATGGCTCTACGTTAAATTTGAAATATCTACAAAATTAAAAATCCCTTTTATACTATCTATAAATAGATGCGCTTTTCGCAAATTTTGTTGGATATGACCTAAATTTGGTGAAATTTTTTAATATTTTTTAAATAAATGCCGTGTCGATTTACATTTTAGCTATAGAATCTTCTTGTGATGACACTTCTGCTGCCGTAATTAAGGATGGAGAAGTGCTCAGTAACATCGTTTCTGTCCAAACTGCACATGCTGAATTTGGTGGTGTTGTACCCGAATTGGCGTCAAGAGAACATCAAATACATATCATTCCTGTTGTCGATGCAGCGCTCAAAAAAGCAGGTATAACACCTGATTTCCTCAATGCCATTGCATTTACAAAGGGTCCCGGATTATTAGGCAGCTTAATTGTTGGGGTCACATTCGCTAAATCTATGGCCTTAAGCCTTAATATCCCATTAATTGACGTCCACCACATGCATGCCCATGTTTTAGCACATTTTAGTGAAAACCCTCATCCAAGGATGCCATTCTTATGTTTAACAGTCTCAGGTGGTCATACGCAAATAATTAAGGTGACCAATCATTTAGAAATGGAAATATTAGGACAAACCCTAGATGATGCAGCCGGCGAAGCTTTTGATAAAACAGGAAAGATGCTGGGTTTACCATATCCTGCAGGACCCAATATTGATAAATTAGCCAAGTTAGGCGAACCTATATATGAGTTCCCGATTTCAGATATTAAAAACCTTGATTTTAGTTTTTCAGGTTTAAAGACTGCTATAATGTACTTTTTAAGAGATCATGTGAAAAGTGATGAAAATTTTATTTCGAAAGAAATAAATAATATTTGTGCTTCAGTTCAACATACTATTATTGAAACGCTTATTCAAAAGCTGAAAAAAGCTTCTCAGGTAACTGGAATAAATGTAGTGGCTATTGCGGGTGGTGTCTCAGCTAATTCAGGTTTGAGAGAAAGGCTTATTGCAGAAGCTGAACTTCATAATTGGGAATATCACATTCCTTCTTTTGAATTTTGTAGAGATAATGCAGGCATGATTGGAACCGCAGGCTATTATAAATATTTAAACAATGAATTTTGCAAGCAAGACGTGGCAGCTGAAGCAAGATTACCATTTTAAAAAAAGGCTTCCTAATTAAAGAAAGCCAACCGATTTTTTAAATAAAATTCAATTTGGCTTAAACACACTATATTTCAAAATCTTATTGAGCATTATAACCTGAAAATGTAAAAATGCAATCTCAAGTTTTTATTGTTGCTGAAACCGACAATAATGCTTCCTAAAGATCCGCATAAACCCGTATGTAAAATTCCCAGATATAGATAAGAATTTTATCATTCTTTTACTATTAATTCAACCACCTTTTCACCAGATGTCAAATCTTGGAGTTCAAAAATAAAAGCACCCAATGGCAATTCACCAATTTGAATTTTATTCGTATTAAATGATGTTTGTAATAGTTTACCTTGTAAACTGTAAAGAGAAGTTTTATAATCTAACAAATCTTCAACATCAATATTAATGATGTTAACAGCTGGATTGGGATAAATTGTAACTCTTGTATTTGCAAAGTTATGTGTTGACGAGACTAAGTCTTCTCCATCACAATCTTCATCAATTCCATTATTAGGAATCTCATCTGCATCTGGATTGATGCTTGGGTTATCGTCATTACAATCTTGATCTAAAGGGAACCGGTCAAAATCATTGTCAGTAACGAGTGTGTTTCTCACCGTATTTGTAATAACTGGTTCATTAAGATCAAAGTAAATAAATGCGGTATTTTCTATTTCTGTGTACTCAGGCAACTCTGTATGAGGCCATATTTCAAAAAATACAAAGCCATGGCTTTCGGGTTCATTATTTACAGAATCTGGTAAATTGATATTCTCATAAATGAACCTCAAATGATTGTCATCATGATATACTTCGGTCATCGGGTGACTGGTATCTAATATCTTTAAAGTATTGATGTCTAAACTTTCGCTTATCATGTCGCCTATGATAACGGTCGTAGCAGGGTAATTTCCAGTATTTTGAAAACGAACCCGATACCTTAGAGGTATAGACTTTGGCGTGTATGCGTTTTGCCCAAAACCAATTGGTGTTACAGCTTTATCATTAGGATCAAAAGCACATCTAATTTCTTTTGATATAAGTCGTTTAATAGTATCAACAGTAGCCCCATTTATATCATGAACGAAAAAAGTGATTTGAAAACTTATGGTATCTCCTACATTAGTTTCATCCGGAACTTTGTATTGGACAGTAAATTCTTCATTTTCGCCATGAAACAGATCTGGCGTACTCATCTCGATTTCTCCTATGTTATTTCCAATAAAGTTATTATTGAATGAAACACTATCAACATTACTGAAAGATACTTCTACATCTCCACGTATGGGATTACTGCCTTCATTTTTCAAATTAATATGAAGTTCCTGATATGAATTACATAAAGCAAAGCCACATTTTGCATCAACATCATATAAAAATGGAACTGGAGACATGGCAATACTTATAGTGTCAACAATATCTTTGTGAATGGTCACTTCAAAATCGCCAATAGGATCATACCTGCTGCTATCTACAATTGGAGTTAATTTATATTGCCCTTCCGATAAATAAATGTCTGTTTGACCTTGCAATAATGACAAATGAACTAAGTCATCAATTTGATAATGAATATCATTTGAGCTTATTTCATCGTTGTCAAAAACGTCATTTTTATTAATATCTAAAAAGCTCCTTAAATGAACTTTTGCAGAAAATCTTGAATCTGCAAATACAATACCATTGAATCCCGAGGCAACTAAAAACTTACTGCCATCATTAGATATATTTACTTTACTTCCTAGGTTATATTCCCATTCTCTTTTATAGAATAAATTTTGTCTTTCTACCCATTCGTTTCCGACTAAATCGAGTAACAAAATACGACCATCAGAATTATCAGGTCGAGCATTGCCAATTATTACTTGATCTCCGCTCATGCTTGCTTGAATGTCGAATATGTTTTTTGTAGCATAAGGATCAATTTCAAATGAATCTATTTTTAACAAAAATGAATCATTTAACTCATGAAATACTTTGAAATAATAATCCGTAAGAATTGCACCCACTTGATTGGGATACAGGTGTTCGGTTACTGCATAGATGATTTGACCGTCTGAAGAAAGTTTAATTTGTTTAGCTCTTTCTTCTAGTACATACTTTTCTTGCCAATTATTATTTTCATAATCATAAATTGTTATTGTCTCAATACTATCAGTTATTTGAAGATTATTGACCGCAAGGCGATTTCCGTCATAAGAAAGTGATGTTTGCAAACCCAATACATTAGGTGCAGTGAGAAAAATTGTATCTCCTAGTTGTTGCCATTTAGAATTTTCTATCCTCATTACACATACATATCCATTATCAATTCTAAAATCACCTACAACGACGGTACTCCCGTCTCCAGAAAAATCGAAAGCATCAAAATTACCTCGAACGTTAGATTCTTGTACAACTCCGCCAATTGTGTCAAGAGTGAAATTGTTCTCGCCATTTATTTCCATTAATTGAAACCTCGAATATTGTTGTGAAATATTATGGCCTTCATCTATGTATAGTAAACGGGTGAAATCATCAGATACCAAAATGTCAGTTTGATAAATGGGTTGATCAAATTCAGCAACTTGTTTGTATGTACCCCCTTCTGATTCCCATAATTGGGTTTTAAAGTTCCAAAAACCTTCATTAGATCTAGTGAGTAATTTGGATCCATCTTTTGACAAAGCTGTAACTCCTGATGCTGTACCAAATTCAAATACTGATTTCTGTGCGATGCTCAAACCAGAATGAAATATGAAATTTATAAGAAGGATGTTGATCAAAAAGGTTTTCATGTGTAATTATTTAAATTCTTCTCGAAATAGATAGATAAAGATATAATTTGTAATTACTTGGCTTAATTATGCTATTGTTTCAATTGCTAACATTCAAACGACTTTTTTGTCGAGTTATAAATATAATGACATGTTGATGGACTAAGCAACAATCCTTCCACTGTTGTTATTAAAGGAAAGATAATTCATTCTGTACTGATTTTTGAATCCTATGACATAAGAAAATTTCTACCTATTGAAAGATTCGATCTTAATAATTACAACTTTGCCGCAAATAATTTCTTTTTCAATTCTGCAAACTCTTCTTCTGTTATTACACCATCATTTTTCAATTCATTGAGGGCTTTTAGTTGGCTAACAACATCTTTGGCTTTTGATTCAGTTGACTCTTCTTTGGTTTCAACTTCAGTTATGACCTCTTCAGCTTTCTTGCGTTTAACTTTTTCAGTTTTTTCCATTTCGCGCGCCATTTGCTTGCCTTTTTCAAACTTCTCATCGTAATATTTCTTAAGACGCGATGGATCAAAATCAAGAAATGTACCGCCCGTTTCAAAATGCTTTTTGAATACTTCTCCCAGAGCATAGGTACTACCTCCCGAGAGAACAGCTAATGTTATTCCTCCGAGCATTGATCCTACGCCGGGAATGATTTTAACGGCACGTGCTCCTAATCTGGCTAATCCCGAACCTGTCAAAGCTGTAATGACTGCTTTACCTTCTGTTTCTTTAAAATTAACTTCATAGACCTTACTTAACTGTCGTATCATGTCTAATTGGATAGCACTTACTGCAAAAAAATCTGCAATTGGAATTGGAATAAACCCTGCCCCCATAGACCAGATCATATGATTTTTTATAATAGAATTGGAGTGACTTGCTTTTGCTTTCTTTTCTGATTCAGTCATTTAATTCAAAATTTAATTGTAAAAATAGTATGGTATTTTAATCAGCTTACACCTAATAAAGGAAAAACTAGATAAAGAAGTTTCAATATCTTATTTTTCTCGATAAATCTGATCTTTATTTATTCAAACATCAATAATTAAAAGATTAATTGATTGAGATTCCAAATAATATCACAAAAAGCAAGGTGGTGAGTGCCATTTGCTTAAGTAATGGATCTAAACTCTTTTCACTTTCACTTTTATACACTCGTAAGCCATTTAAAATTAACAAGGGCATTACAAGTAAAAACAATAATTCATTTATAGAATTATAATCAAGCATCACATATATAATCGAAGTCGCTAATCCTGTAAAAAGCAATAATAAGTGATAAATCTTGGCCTTTTTTAATCCCAACATAACAGGCAAAGAATGCTTTCCAGCTATCTTATCTGACTTTATATCTCTGATATTATTTATGTTAAGTACGGCAACAGCAAATAAGCCGCAACTTGAGGCTGGCAACAACAATGTCAAGTCCAAACTCTTAGTTTGTAAGAAATAGGTTCCCAAAACAGCTAATAAACCAAAAAATAAAAATACAGAAAGGTCTCCCAAACCATGATAACCGTAAGGCAATTTTCCATTAGTATAAAGAATAGCCGCTGCTATCGCAATCAACCCAAGGATGATAAATCCTATAAACATTTTCATACTTATGTCTGATACAACAAGAAGCATAATTCCAAAAATTAAACTAAGTACAGATGTAATTATAACTGCCTTCCTCATTTTACTTGATGTAATTACACCTGATTGTACCGCACGTAGAGGACCTAACCTATCCGCATTATCCGCTCCATGGATAGAATCGCCGTAGTCGTTTGCCAGATTAGAGAGAATTTGTAAGCTGATCGTCGTTAGACAACATAACAAAAAGATCAAACTGTTGAAGCTTCCATCAGATAGTGCTAAAACAGCACCCATACCAATACATGCTAACGCCAAGGGCAACGTTCTTAGTCTCATGGCTTCTATCCAGTGCTTCATCTAACTTTTGCTTTAATAATCTCAGTTGCAAATTTAAACAATGAATCGAGCAAAAAGATTTAATTTGAATAAATTAATTACCACCAATCGTTAGATTAGTTGATTGGCTGTGGCTACTGAATTCTGGTGCATACATTGATTGAATAGTAGCATGACCAGAAGAATATTCACCTTCATGAACAACAAACATATCGTATTCAAATACAAAACTTCCTTTTGGCAAATAATCAAAGTAAAAATAACTGGCAACGTCTTTGGTACTTTCATAATAACCAAGGCCATCTTGATATTTATATTGAGACAACACATTGATTGGTTCCATCCCACTCCCTCGTAAGTCTTTCATCTGAATAAACTCCATTGGACGATCAACAATCAATTTAACTTTTACTCTTATTTTATCGCCTGTCATCGCTTTTCCTTCGTCTTCCAAAGGCACCAATGTTTCTCCTTGGTCAGAGACCTCAATTTTAAATAATTCCTTTTGCAACTTTAATGGTGTATTAGTTGAAGACTCAACTTTACTGATGTCTTCAAAATATTGCCAATGAGCAGATCCCCAAGAAATATGATCATTATCATTAACTACTTTTATTGAAGACATGGATAATTCAATTTCATCTTTTGGATAATCTCTTTTTTGATATCCAATGGCAGCATTTGACTTGTCAAATATAATCTCTTCGTTACGTTGAGGAAATGAAACTTTAACAATATCATTAACTGTCAATTTTTTCCCATTATCATTCATAAATGCATAAACAGCACTTGATGTTGCTTTTGTAGTTTTCCAGCTGTTAACTTGTTTGTTTTTGAGTAGCCATAATTTCAATCCATCAATGATCGATGGGTCCTGTTCCATCAATTCATACAGAGAAATCATAAATGACTGATTATCTAAATTCTGGTTATACCAATAATATCCAGCTTGATCATTCCAGTAATAGCCCAATTCATCATCTTTGACAAGTCGTTCGTTTAATGATGTCATTATTTTAAAGGCAAATTCTTTATCACCATCCATAAACAAAGTATAAGCTATCAGTGCTTGAAGGTAACTGCTTTTAGATGTCCACTTACTTTTTGCCATGTCTTTAAAATCTTCAATAGCCCTTTGCAAGCGCTTTGGCTTCTCAACATTATTAAAGTGAGATCGAATAAATAAGTATTGCAATATGATCGGTGAAATATCCTTAGATTTCTCCCATTTTTCATGCACTTCTACAGCCTTTTTATCTATGTACGAAACAGCTTTTTCAACAACAGTGTTATCAAATAATTCAATTTTAATATTTGCAGCTTGAAGTTTAATAATGCCTTCAAGAATATATTGCGTGATATACCAATTATCACGTCCACCTGGCATCCAACTGAATCCTCCGGTTGGCAGTTGTCTTTTAATTAACATACTTGCTAAGTTGTCGATTTGCTTCTTCTTTGTGTTCTCATCAAGAAACGTTGACAATAAAGACATTTGTTTTTCTTCAAGTATGGCATCTCTTAACCATGGCGTTTCATTTAAAGAGGAGATTTTTAATGCTTCATTTTTTGATAAATTGCTTTTTAAGTCTTTAGCTTGCCAATCAACGATGACCCTTTTGATAAGATCATTTTTTGATATTAAGTCAAAGCCGAGATTCTCGCCAAAGTAAGCATCGAAAATACTTGAAGTAGATTCAGATTCGTTTGCAATCAAAGATGGTAGTGATTGCAAAACCAACCAATTAGGATTCGAATAGTATTCAACTGTAAAATTGTGGTTCTGAATAGAATTAGAATCTTTCAGTTTGAAAAGAGATTCGAACTCAAAAGTCTTTTGTGTATTGGCATCAACATTCATCACCATACTTTCTGTAATCAAAATTCTATTTGATAACACAGGTATTCGATTTAATTCGCCATCAGATACCTTGTCAGAAGAAGCTAACATTTTTATATCGAGTAAGTCCACAAAATCTATAGGAACATTCACTTTCCAAGTCACTACTTTGCTTTCTTTTGGCATTAAGGCAACTGAAATTGTAGTACCCTCTTCAAGAAATTGATCGGTAACTATTTTCTTTGATAGTCCTTCTTCAAGTTGAATTTCACAACTAACACTCAATTCGCTGTCTGAGAAGTTTGTAACCTTAGCATTTAAGAAAAGGACATCTCCTTGTCTTACAAATCGCGGTAAGTTGGGTTCAATTATCAAGTCTTTTTGCGTCTGCACCTCTAAGCTTTTGAAAGCATACTTTAAGTCTTTTGTATGCGCAAATAATTGCAAATTCCATTTGGTTAATGCTTCATTCATTTTAAATTTCAACATCGCTCCATTATCCTCATCTGTTACTAGGTTAGGATAGAAAAAGACAGTTTCATTTAAGTTTTCTCTTAATGAAATTTGATTCAAGTCTGAACTGTTAGCACTTTCTTCATAATTCTCATCTGCATAATTTGAACTATCCATAGCATCGGCTGAAACATCACCAACAGTATTTCCATCAAACTGAGCACTTTCCATTTTACTTGATTTTGCAGATCTTGGTTCTGCTGCTCCTGGAGGTGCCCCACTCTTCATATTGACTACTTCAGAAGCGTAGACACCACCCCTTTGACTGTATGGCATCGCAAATCCAAACCAATTAAGTTTAGGCGTAAAACTATTATATTGTAGATAATAATTAAGTCTGCGATATTTATACAGCAATAAAGAATGAGACAAACTAAATCCTGCACTCGCATAACTACCAGTGCCATAATTATTTGGATAAATACGCGTCAACCAATTATGTATGACAAATTGATCCAAACTCTTGTCATACATAGATGCTAAAATCTCCGCACTCACGTTTTTGCCCTCGTAATCTTTAACTTTAATTGTGATTTCTTCTTCTGAACCAGGCTCTATTTTATTCCTAAAATTGTGCAACTCTAGTGTTAGATTTTTATTCTTCCAAGAAACATTAAGCGGATATGATTGAGTATAAACTCTGTTATGCATTACAAATATCAATTCTAATTGCAATCCACCTCTGTCTTTTTCAGTAAACTCATATTCAATATTTTGATTACGCTTTTTTATCCAACCATTCTTTACAATCTCATCTTTCCTTGAAATTTCGAAATGAACATTAAATGATTTATATGGCACATTGACATCCAAATTTAATTTATCACCTGGCTGATAGTCTGCTTTTGGAGAAGTCACCCAAAGATGGTCTGTTGAAACCGCACATCCTTTTGTATCTGTGATATTGATGTATCGCTTATACTTTTTTGATAAACCTGAAGGTGTCTTGACTTCAAATTCTACCATATAAGCTCCTTTATCTAAATCATTAAATTCTTCAGAAGCTTTCTTTGAGGATTCAAATTTAAAACTGCGCGTTTTACCTACTGTTTCCCAATATTCAGGATTATTTGTTTTCCCGTATTCATCATTTGGGAATCTTTTTTCAAATGCACTTTTATCTAGATAATTAATATCGGGTGCTGACCAATACCTAGTTTTTTTGGCAAATTCAGGCGCATTTTTTTTATGAATCGTGACATTAACTGCTGATGTAACTTGGGCACCTTCTAAATTTAAAACTTCAACTTTGACATCATCTATATCAGATTTAAAAGCATTTGATGGGAGGTTGGTTTTAAATACAAAAGGGACATTACTCAATGACAACATCTTATTTCCTGTAGCAGAAGAGCCTGTGATATCGTTAGCATCAACTTTTATTTCATATAGCCAATTTGCATTTTCATTGTAATCTTTGTCCGTTTCAAATTTAATTTCAAAAGCACCTGTTTTATCACTATTTACAACACCTCTTGCGATTATTTCAGAATTGCTGTTGTTTGGTGGGTATGCAATCCAACCTCTATAAAAAGGATAAAAAACTTTCTTTTTTACAATATGGTATTTGATTTGGACATTTTCCTGTTCTACTCCTGAGAATGCTTTGATGTCTCCATTTATTTTTATTGTATCACCTAATACAAAAGCTTGAGATATGGTATCAAAATCAACATAAAACTTTGGTCGCTTATATTCTTCAATTCTGATTTCTTTTTGACCGCTTCCATTTCTCATTTCCACCATAATTTGATGTCGCCCTGTCAGTCCAGATAACGGAGCTGAAAACGATCCTGAGAATGTTCCAAATTCGTTTGAAATCATAGATTGCTCATCAATGACTTGCCAATTTGCATCTAGGAATTTTACCGTAATATTTTTATTAGATTCAATGCTGGGAACTCCTTGTCTGGATTTTTGTTTTGTTATAATTCCCTTGAAATAAACCAATTGACCAGGACGGTAAATACTTCTATCTGTAAATAATTTAGCGCTTGAGTATTCCTTTTCTTCACCCTTTCCATAATTGTAATGAGACTCTCTTAAATCTAAAACATCATCATCTTTTATAATTCTAAACGAAAAATTACTTTGATATTTGTTATAATTAAATTGACCTTCTTTTCCTGTTTTTAACTCATCAATTTTGTTCCATTCTGACTTTCTTATTTTTGAGTTGTACTTTGACAAATAAACTTGAACCTTTGCATTAGAAACGGGGCTTCCATTTTTTCTATTCAACACATATCCATTAAGACCTTTACCTATATTTTTATAAATGTATGTCAAGTCAGATACTTGAAAATCATTGATATGGACAGCATTTTTTTCGTCATATATAAACTTTGGATGATTACTACTCATCAATACATAGTTTCCAAAAGATAATTTATCCATTGGCACTTCAATGTTATGATAATTGAAATCCTTTGCTTTTGGCAAATCAATGTGCCATGAGTTATCAGCCTTTAAATTTAAAATAAAGGCTCTCTTTTCTTCTTGCCTTCTTAATGACCTATAAGTTTCAGCTTCTTGATTTTCTAATTTGTAGATATTAAAATAAACTTTTGGCGTATTTCTATAATGAATATTCGTCAAGAAGTCTTCATCAGAAACGACTACCCTTTCGGTTTGAACTCTTAAATGGAAATCATTCAGTTTGGTTTTTTGAATATCAACTATATTATTAAATTCCCCATCAGGATACGCTTGGTTAGATTTTTGAATCCATCTATAAGCTTCTTTAAATGCATCAAAATCTAAGGATTCATATTTCCCTCTTTCACCTTCATTAAGGTAATGGTCAATTAATTTAACATATGCCAATTGACGCACTTTTGAATCATCTTCAATAGAAGCGATTTCTTTCAATGTTTCGATATATCTTTTTTCCTTGTTGTCTAATTGAGCATTATTTTTTAAATAGTCTAGTCTTAAGAAAGTAAACCTCAATTTTTGCTCATCGGAAAAACCAGAAGCATTAGCAACTTCCTGAAATAGCTTAAGCGCTTGGATTTTAAAATCTGAGTTTATTTCAGATTTCAGTGCTATTGATTTGAATTCATTATCGCGTTTAAAAAAATCTGGATTATTCAAACTAAAATCCCCAATTGGCAAGGCAATTAAGGATTGTGAATTACTAAAATGGATGAGTGCTCTTGTCATTAAGAATTGATAAACAGAAGTCGATTTGATTTGAAATTGTGCTTTTTGATGAGACTGAGTGATCGCATCAAATTGTCCAATTTTAAGCTCAGGAATATCGTCAATTGACTCTAAGTAATATTTTATTGACATTTCTTGAATTTGACTCAGTGTCATCATTTCAATTTTGTCTCCATTATTACCTCCTGATTGTGTTCGATTTTGAAATCGATGCATATTTCTCATTCCGTATTGGTGATAAAGTTCACCAATCATTGAAGAGAATATTTTTTGTCCAGCTTTAGAATTTATAACAGCTTTTTCCTTTTCAAAATCAGATATCAAGTCAGCTGGATCAAAATCTTCGAATTGAGAAGATAATTTAGCTTTATAGATTATAGCTTTTATGAGATGATCATCCACTTTTTCATCTTTAGCCTTTAAGTAAATTGTCTCAACTACTTTAAAAGCTGATTGTGGTAATCTGTCTTTTTCGAAAGCTTCTACTTCCTTCCATAATTTATCAAAATCATTAGAATTCATGCTTTCAAAATTGTTGCCTGACAGCAAAGTCAGAATTAATATTAGTAAATGCTTCATATTTTATTATCAAGTTCATTTAAAGGATGCGCTTATAACTTAAAATACATAAATAGGAACTAAATAATTCAGCGATAAAGTTAAAGAAACGCTAAGATTTGGCTTTTAGTTAACTATTAGGCGTATCTGTTTATATCAACTAAAGGATCTAAAGGATTGTCATTTAATAAATGTTCTATAAACTTATTTGCCCAATACGGTCCTAATGATGTTCCTTTAGTACCCAAACCATTAAAAATGCTTAAATGGTCTATCGATTTATGACGGCCAATCAATGGCTTACGATCCAAAACACAGGGCCTAATAGCAGCTTCATGGCTTATAATCTCATAGTTCTTGGAAGTGATTTCTTTTATTTTCTCAACCCATTCATTTTTCCAAGTATCGGTTGGTTCTTCGGATTCAAAACGCCATTGATATCCTCCACCGCACCAGAAAATACTATCATTATCTGGTACAAAAAAAATCTCATCCCTCAATATTTTCTTGGGCTTAAAATCTGGGAACTGAATTTTTAAAGCTTCACCTTTCGCTAACTGAAAACCTTTGGAATTAAAGAACGGATTATTAACAGCTTGATGTCCCTCACAAAATATAATATGATCGAAAGTGTGATTATATATTGCCACCTTTTTATTATTGTTATCAATCATTTGATAATCAAAAGATTGATTGATTAATAAATTTTGATTTGACAAATATTCACGGTATGATGTTATCAGTTTGCTGATATCTATGCGATAGGCTCTTTTGATTTCTGCAAACTTACAAGGTAGTTTTAAAAATTCTTCATACTCAGAGCCATTGGGTTTTTCTTGAATATAATTTTGATAACCCGGACGCGTGCTAGATTCGGACCACAAGTTAATTTGTTTAGGTGTTTTGAGTGTTCTTATTATATTTTGCTCATTTATAATTTTGATATTAAGCAATTCCTCAAATTCCTTATAAACCTTTAATGCGGCTGGAAGCAAATCATCAATCAACCAACTCTTTATGTATCGTCTTCCAGTAATTGGATTTATTAAACCAGCTGCAACTTTTGTGGAGGATCCTTTATGATCATTATCAATTACCTTGAAAGGGATATTGGCTTTGATTAATTGATGCGCAACCAAAGTACCTGCCAGCCCTTGACCAACTATTAATATATTTTTAAAATCTGCCAGATTTATAATTTTTCCAGTTCTGCTTTAAGCTTTTTTGTCAGTTTAGAAACGACCAAATCGTAGGAATGATCTATCATCTCAGTTATCAATTTGTCAGATAAACCTTCCTCTAATCTGACGGTATTCCAATGTTTTTTATTCATATGGAATCCAGGAATTATTTGATCATGTGCTTCTCTTAATTCGATAGACATCTCAGGATCAGCTTTCAAGTTACATTTTGCAATTTCTTCATCAAGTGGAACGAGGGCAAACATTTTACCCATAACTTTGAATACAAGAGTTACTTCATCAAAAGGAAATGTTTCTTCACATCCTTTCTTCATTAAGCAATATTCTCTAAAAGTCTCAATATTCATAATTAAGATTTAGAATTTAATCGACCTCTCAAATATGCTTCATTATGTGTGTTTAAATATTCATCGAACACTTTTTGATTGTAAGCATTTTTGTCATCAATACTATCAGAATACAAATCAGCATTTTGACGTTGGCGAAAAGCTTCGTATAGCGTCACAGCACAGGCTACTGAAATATTAAGACTTTGCGCCATGCCTACTTGAGGAATTAAAATATTTCCATCTGCCATCCGCAAAGCTTCTTCTGTTAAACCTGCATGTTCATTACCAAAAAGTAGTGCCACACTTTCTGAAAGATTGGTCTCATATATACTTTTAGAATCTGCATCTAAATGTGTAGCATAGATAAATTTGTATTTAGACCTAACATCAGAAATACATTTTTCTAAATCGTTATACAAATGTATGTTGACCCATTTTTTAACGCCTGTCGAAGTTGTTTTAAGGTCACTTAAGGTGATGTTTTTTTGTCTGGCATCTGTATATAAAATAAACACTTCGTGAATACCTACTGCATCACATGTTCTCATAACGGCACCAATATTATGTTGATCATGAACATTTTCTAAAATAACAGTAAGATTTTGTCTGTTGGCAGCAACTTTATACAATTTTTCTTTCCGTTTTTCAGAGATCATATGTATAATCTATTGGCGAGCAACGAATTTATTATCTTCGAAAGTTAGAATATAAAGGTGCTCGTTTTGAAAGTATTGGATGTTTTTAAAATCATCTGATTCATCATCCTTAAAAACTTTTTGAATATCGAATTTGGTTTGTAATAAACTCTGTTCATAAGTATCCAAAAAGTACTGGAATTTTTTACCATAATTGAACATACTCCGTCCGATAAAGACCATCATATCATATCCCTCGTATGCTTCATCGGAAGGAAGTCCCGCATATTGATCAAAGTAGGCTTGTTTAAATTCCTTTACATCGATTGAATGTCTGTCAACAAAAGATGACCTGCAAATTCTCATATTTAACCCTCTGTGTAGATCATATTTTATTTTATCAGAATCTAATAAAATCGGCATACCATAAACGACAACATTTTCAAGTCCTTTTTCACCACTCATTTTCCGTACCGTGTTATATACGAAATCCTCATCTGCTAAAAAGGACCAATTTGGTAAAACGAAAACTGTTGTTTGATCTTGGATAAAGATACTATCAAATGCAAATTCACCCAACTTCAAAGAATCTTCATTGACATAAAATTCTTGAAGAGGCTTTACATTATTATCCTGATTGAGTGCAGCAGCTACGCCTTGCATATAGCGCATATATGTTAAATCTTCTCTTTTAGTATTTCTGCCTAATAAGATTATTTGATCGTCACTGAATTCTGACTTAGCATGTTCTATAATCTTCTTAAAGTGATCTTTCAACCCAGTTTTTAATTGAACAAAAAATGGGTTATTTTCTGAGATTTTACTTCCTGACTTCCAAGGAGAAATAACTGGTATATTATTGATACGACCAAAATTCGCAGTCACTTTCAATTGCTCTTTAGATCTTGGGCCAATGATAACATCTGCATTTTTACATTGCTGAATTTTGACATCGAATTTGCCAGATTCACTATCAAGCACATTTACATTAAGGTTGATGCCTTCCTCTTCTAATTTCTTTAGAGCCATTTTTACACCTGCATAGTAATTAGCCATTTTACCTAATTTGGTGGCGTTATTTGTAACTTCAGATTGGTCAGTTCTTTCAATTTCAAATGGCATGAGCAGGCTCACATTGTAGCTATCTTTTTTCTCTAAATCTAAGTTTTCAATTGTAGAATTATATTCTTTAGTACGATCTATTTCAGTCCAAAATATAGTATCAACTTTCCCATTCATTACTTGGGATTCCCCTTTTTTATCTGGCTTGGTAGGCTTCAATATTTTTGGTTTCTCGCCAACGTTTTTGGTACCGCTACAAGAGAAAAAAGATAAACATAAAATGCAAAGAATTGATAGGATAAATTTATTCCCATTCAATTGTTGCAGGAGGTTTTGTACTGATGTCATAAACAACACGATTGATACCTTTAACTTGATTAATTATTTCATTGGAAATTTCTGCAAGCAATTCATACGGAATATTAGTCCATTCTGCAGTCATTCCATCATTTGAATTTACTGCTCGTAATGCAACAGTATATTCATAAGTTCTTTCATCACCCATTACTCCAACGGATTTGACAGGTAATAAAATTGTGCCTGCTTGCCAAATTTTATCATACCATCCTGAAGATTTTAATTTATTGATATAAATATAATCCGCTTCTTGGTTGAGCAATAATTTTTCTCTTGTTATACTTCCCAAAACGCGAATGGCCATGCCTGGGCCTGGGAATGGATGTCTGTCAATGAAAGAACTTGCTAATCCAATTTTCCGTCCTACCCTACGAACTTCATCCTTAAACAATGATCGTAGCGGTTCAACGATTTTTAGGTTTAATTTTTCCGGCAACCCTCCTACATTATGGTGAGATTTTATTGTAGCTGAAGGACCTTTAACAGAAACAGATTCTATTACATCTGGATAAATAGTTCCTTGTGCCAACCATTTAACACCTTCAATTTTATTAGCTTCTCTTTCAAAAACTTCAATGAAAACTTTACCTATTATTTTTCGTTTCTTTTCTGGATCAGAAACGCCATCCAAATCATTTAGAAAGTCATCAGTTGCATCAACGCCGATTACATTTAAACCTAAGACTTCATAAGCATCTAATACTTCTTGGAATTCATTTTTTCTTAACAATCCATTGTTGACAAATATACCTGTTAAGTTATCACCAATTGCTCTGTGCAATAGCATAGCAGCTACCGTTGAATCAACGCCACCGGATAATCCTAAAATTACTTTGTCATCACCCAATTGATTTTTCAATTCTGCTACAGATTCTTCGATAAATGACTCTGATGTCCAAGACTGACTACATCGAGCTATATGTTGAACATAGTTTCGAAGGACAGTATCACCAATCAGTGAATGGGTAACTTCAGGATGGAATTGTAAACCTATAAATTCATGATTAAATTTTCCTGCTTTTGAATGATAAGCAGCTACAGGAATTGAATTTGTTTGGGCTAAAATCTCAAAATCTTTAGGTAAAGATTTAATAGTATCTGCATGAGACATCCATACCTGACTTTGATCTTTTGCATCTGTAAAAATAATATGATCTTGAATAATGTCAATATCTGCCTTTCCGTATTCTCTTTTGTCAGATTTCTCAACGCTTCCACCTAGTAATTTGGCTGTTAACTGAGCACCATAACAAATACCCAATACTGGTTTGTGTGTTAATATCTCTGAAACATTTACATTAAAAAAATCTTCGTCATTGACCGAACAAGGGCTACCAGATAGAATAACGCCTTTAATATCTTGATTGGAAAAATCCAGATTTGTGTTAAACGGGTGGATTTCTGAATATACTTTTAGTTCTCTTAATCGGCGAGCGATTAACTGAGTATATTGTGAACCAAAATCCAGAATTATTATTTTCTCCATTGGGTCACAAATATAGACTGAAAATTCTTAAGGAATAAAGGATTTCACGTAAATAACAAGGAAACTTTATACACTTAATCCTGACTGATCAGCTTATCCCGTTATTGAACCATAACAGTTACAAATCTGGACTCTTGGTCAGAGCTTAAAATTGAAGTCAAAATTAGATTTGATGGCACTCCATTTTCCACCATAGCCAATTTACAAGCTTCTAATCTTTCTTGCACCAAATCACGACTTTCTAGGTCATCAACCTTAAACCAAGATTTTAAAACCACTGATTTCATTTGACCTGAAATAATTTTTCTTGCAAAATTCTGAACTCTTCTTACAGAATTAGATTGAATTTGCGAAGAATCAGAATTAAAGAAAATGGCATTTCGTCTAATCTGTTTGTTTCGATCATTGCTTGCTAAACTGGAATCCAGAATCCATTTATCAATGACATTTACTTGAGATCTCATCTCTTTATCAGGTTGTATTCTTGGCGGTACTTTGTGGAAAATATCATTTGGCGCTTTCTCAAAACCATCCATATAATTTGGATACGTTTCATGAACAGCTGTAATTTGACCATTTGTATGATCGACTTTCGTTGCCACTTCATTGACAAGCGCTTTTATTTGTGCCATGTGTTTTGTTGGGGAGAACAAGGCAGATACAAATAGCATCCTAATGATTAAATTCTTCATGGGAATAAATTTATTAATTAATAGGTGTTTCTTAAAAAATATAGTTAGTCGTAAGGTTCGATCAATTTGCAAGATCTTATTATAAAACAATCAAAAGATCGTTACTTAAATGCTAAAAGTCAAAAATTAATTTGGGTATTTAGCACCTCTCAGGCTAAAACGGGGGTTTAAACTGATGAAATTAACTAAAAATCAGTAGAAACCCTTATGAATAGATAAACGTAAAATTCGTGTAATTAGTTTGAATTTAGGAGATTAAGCCCCTTCCTTCTTTCTTTAGTTCGTTGTTTTCTTCAAAATTCTTCATGAGTTTATCAAGGATACCATTGATAAATTCTTTTGATTTAGCTGTGCTGTATTGCTTAGCCAATTCTACATATTCGTTTAATGTTACTTTACTTGGAATTGTTGGGAAATCCAAAAATTCCGTTAATGCCATTCTTATCAGAATAGTATCAATGATTGCTAAGCGTTCATGATCCCAATTTTCCAAAACTGGAATAATGACCTTCATATTTTTATCCTTATTCTTTATTGAAAGTTTAAGTAAGTTTAAACCAAAATCTTTTACAGTTTCATCATCTGGTAAAAAAGTGTCTGCAAGATTTGCATTATCAGAAGGAAGTGCTTTCAGAAATTTCTTAACAGAACCCACAACCAACGATTTATCATCTAACCAATTATAGTATGAATCTTCTAACATCTCATTGAAGTATTCATCTTGTCTGCAAAAACGATACAATTCTAAAAGCAACTCAATTGTTTCATCTTTCGACTGCTCATTTTTTAAAAACGCAGTATATTCTTCTTTCTTTGAAAACTCATCGTATATCTTATTGATATAGTCATTATTGACTTTGGTGTCAAATCCTAGTTTTTCGAATTTTTTCAGCAGAACTTTGTTTGCAGCAATTCCACTGATAATTTCATTTGTAAACAATTTGTTTGAAAAGATCTTATCCAGATCTGATGGGAGGTGCTTTGATTTTCTTTTCTTCTCATCTTGAGTTGAACACTCTGAGACAGACATAATCACATATAAGCTAAAAAGGAATAGTTCATAGCTTTTCTGGACTTCATCATGATAAGCGTTAACAATATCTTTACTCTTCAAAACAGGGTCTCTGTCTTGAGCGTAGAGTAATTGCATAACTTTAACACGGACACTTCTTCTACTGAGCATTTACACAAACATTTTTATGTTTCGCACATTATGATTTTTATACCTTAATACACTTTTAATTCAATTTACAAATAAAATACTTTTTCTTTATAAATCAGCTTTCTACACAAAATATATTACGAATAATAATATATAAGTAAAATATAAGGTCTAAACAGATAATTAATGCCAATTATTTATTGATTTTTCTCATATTTAGTCTGTAAAAAATACTTGTAACTACTACATTCGCAAGGATTAATCAAAATTAGAATCAGTTAAAAAAATAAAACATGAAAAACGGTATCTGCCTTTTTATAATGTCTAGCTTATTTGTGCTTATTCAATCTGTGCCGGCTAATGCACAATTGTTTAAGAAAAAAGCAAAAAAAGAAAACAAATCACCAACACCAAAAAAGAAAAAAGATTCAAAAATAAAACCTTACAAAGATGTCATTACCAAATCTGCAAAAACAGATTCTGGATTAATCATCACACACCAATTAGATGCCGATCACTATTTTGAAATCCCAATGGACTTACTTGAAGAAGAAATGTTGATTGTCAGTAGGATTTCTGGATTTGTTAAAAACCTAAATTTTGGAGGAGCTGGTATTAAATCTCGTCCGCAACAAGTCATCAGGTGGCAACGAAAAAATAATAAAATTTTACTCAGATCTGTATCTTATAATAGTGTAGCTGATTTTGATGAGCCTATTTATCAAAGTGTTAAGAATAACAATTTTGAACCCGTAATTGAAGTATTTGATATTGCTGCATTTAACAAAGATTCTACCGCCATTGTATTTAAAGTCAATTCGCTGTTTGAATCAGATGTTACAATGCTGGGACCTATGTCTTCAAATCAAAGGAAAAATTTTGGCATTAAAAATTTAGCCAAGAACAAGACATTTATAAATAACATAAAGTCATATCCTAAGAATGTTGAAGTAAGACATGTCCTTACTTATAACGGAAGCAAACTACCTGATAATCAAGTAACAGGGACTTTGTCTATAGAAATGAATCAATCAATTATCTTATTACCAAAGGATCCTTGGATTAGACGAAAGTACGACGACCGTGTTGGTTATTTTTCGGTATCACAAACAGACTACAGTTCAGATGCGCAGAAAGCAGATAGAAAGAGATATATTACAAGATGGCGTTTAGAACCTTCTGATTGGGATGCCTATGAAAGAGGTGAATTGGTTGAACCCGTTAAACCGATTGTATATTATGTTGATCCAGCAACGCCTGAAAGATGGAAGCCATATATCAAACAAGGTGTCAATGATTGGCAAAAAGCATTTGAAAAAGCAGGCTTTAAAAATGCTATTTATGCATTAGATCCACCTACACCAGAAGAAGATCCAGAATGGTCACCTGAAGATGTTAGATACTCAGTAATAAGATATGTCACAACAGACATTCAAAATGCTATGGGTCCGCATGTCCATGATCCAAGAACAGGGGAGATTTTAGAAAGTGATATAATTTGGTATCATAACATTATGAATCTGCTTAGAAATTGGTTTTTCATTCAAACTTCAGTAGTAAACCCTGAAGCTAGAAAGGTTAAATTCAGAGATGAAGTAATGGGTGAATTAATCAGATTTGTTTCTGCTCATGAAGTAGGACATACCTTAGGACTGCCTCATAATATGGGTGCATCAGTTGCCTATCCTGTTGATTCTTTGAGGTCAGAAACATTTACAAAAAGAATGGGAACTGCGCCATCAATAATGGATTATGCCAGATTTAATTATGTCGCTCAGCCTGAAGATGGTGATGTTGGGTTATTACCTGGAATTGGACCCTATGATGATTGGTCGATCGAATATGGGTACAAATTAAGTTCAAGAGAAGATGATCCTGATGGGGATGCTGCTGTTACAAATGACTGGATTAAAGAAAAAGCAGGTAATCCGCTGTTCAGATATGGGCGTCAGCAAAGAAATGTTATTGACCCAACTGCACAAACAGAAGATATCGGTAATGACGCCATCGAAGCCAGTACATTAGGATTGAAAAACCTAAAACGAATTGTACCAAACCTTATCGAATGGAGTTACGAGGAAGGTCAAAACTACAATCAATTGAAAGAATTATATGGTCAGGTTACTGGACAATTCAGACGTTATATTGGACATGTAGGAAATAATATTGGTGGCGTTGTGGCCATGTATAAAACAGCAGATCAAGAAGAAGCTGTTTATTCTCATGTGCCTAAAGCCAAGCAAAAACAAGCAATGAATTTTATTATTAGTAATGTTTTTGAAACGCCAATGTGGTTGGTAGATCAAGATATCTTAAATAGAATCACTGACGACGAAGCATTAGATCCTATCAATAGATTACAGAATTCTGCATTAAGAACTTTATTGAGGTCTGATCGTATTGACAGAATGATAGAAAATGAATTGGTTAATAAGAATGCTGCTTATAAAGTATCTGAAATGTTTGAAGATCTTGAAGCTAATTTATTTAAAGATGTGAACGACCCTAATGTGACTATCCCTAGAAAAAACTTACATAGGCTATATGTCAACATGCTTGAGAAAATACTTGAAGACGGTGAAAAGTCAAATGCACATTCTGAATTAACCTCTTATGCATATGCCAGTTTGACTAAACTTCATAGTAAATTGAATAACATCGGAGTACATTCGCTTGCGATGAAGGCAAGAATCAAGAAATTACTAGAATAAATATGATGTCCAAATTGGTCTGGTGTAATTTAATAAGAATTAATCTAGACCAATTTGGCACATTCCAAAACATCTAAAATATTACTGTAAATCTCTGCGTCGTTCATAATCAATTCATTTGGAGATAACCATTTTGCTATTTCAATATCTTCTTCCAACTGCGGTGTTAACTTTTGAGTAGGCGCTGTCATTTCATACCAAAAAGTTATCTTGAGAGCACGTCTTCCATTTTTCAATCTATAGGTGTGACGAGTTGTCGTGATCTTTTTATAAATCGTAATGTTATCAATGCCAGTTTCTTCTTCAACTTCTCTTATTGCGGCTTGTTTTTTCTTTTCACCATTATCTATTTTTCCCTTTGGTAAATCCCAAAAACCACGTCTGTAAATCATCAATACTTTATTCTCTGTGTTTAAAACAACACCGCCACTTGCTTTTATGACTTTAAATAGTTGTTCGAAATCAGCTTTTAGTTGCTTTACATCATGAAAATGAATAACCACTTCAGAAAATCTATTGGTTTTTTCAAGCATATCAATATATGACAACAAAATTTTAGATTTACCACTGTAAGGAGAAATTAAAATGCTCTTATCAAAATTCGCTTTTTCAAGTTTATCTGTCTGAATAAGGTAAAGGGTATTATCGTTTATGTTAATTTTGTACATTTGACCTTCAAAATTTTTAATGAGTACTATAGCATCGCAAATTGCAAATAAATTACTAGAAATTAAGGCCATAAAGCTACAACCAAAAAATCCATTCACATGGGCTTCTGGGCTAAAATCTCCGATTTATTGCGATAATAGAATTTTATTATCCTATCCTGAAATTCGAAATATTGTCAAAAATGCACTCGTGGAAAAAGTCAGGGTTTTCAAACCTTTTGATGTTGTGGCAGGCGTTGCGACAGCAGGTATTGCCCATGGTGCACTTTTAGCAGATGCTTTAGATTTACCTTTTGTTTATGTAAGATCTAAACCAAAGGGACATGGAATGCAAAATTTAATCGAAGGCAAATTGCCACCAGCATCGAAAGTTTTGGTAATAGAAGATTTGATTTCTACTGGAAAAAGCAGCATTGCAGCTTGTGATGCATTAACAGAAGCTGGAGCTGAAGTTGTAGGTGTTCTTGCTATTTTTTCTTACGGTTTAGATAAAGCAAGCAGTGCTTTTACAAAGAGTGGCATCCCATTGGAAACTTTGAGTAACTATCGGAATTTATTGAGTGAAGCTTTGCATATAAATTATATCTCCGAAGATGAAAAATCAATTTTGGAGACTTGGAACAAAGACCCACAAGCTTGGGCAGATAATTATTAATTAAGGAAAAAAGATGAAGATAATAAACAAAACTTCTGAGGCATTTATGTATTCATATTTGAATGCAACCTCTCCAACAGGATTTGAAGCTGAAGGCCAAAAGGTTTGGTTGGAATATATGAAACCTTTCGTTGATGAAACACATCTCGATGATTATGGAACGGCATATGCTGTTATAAATCCTGGCCAACCTTATAAGGTTGTTATAGAAGCGCATGCTGATGAAATTGCATGGTTCGTTAATTATATATCTGATGATGGATATATCAATGTTATCAGAAATGGTGGATCAGATCACATCATCGCTCCTTCAAAGCGTGTCAACATTCATACTTCAAAAGGAATTGTCAAAGGCGTTTTCGGATGGCCAGCAATCCATGTCAGAAAAGGTAAAGACTTAAACATGTCTCCTAAAATTGAAAACATCTTTATTGATGTTGGAGCAAAAGATAAGAAAGAAGTAGAAAAAATGGGTGTTCATGTTGGATGCGTAATCACTTTTGATGATGAACTTACCAAACTCAATAATCGATATTATGCGGGGAAAGCTCTAGATAACAAAATGGGTGGGTTTTGTATTGCTGAAGTTGCAAGACTACTTAAGAAAAATAAAAAGAAACTCCCTTATAGCTTATATATCGTCAATGCTGTCCAGGAAGAAATTGGTTTGCGTGGTGCAGAAATGATTGCTAATAGAATTAAACCAAATGTTGCCATAGTAACCGATGTGACGCATGACACTTCTACACCTTTAATGAAGATAAAAGAGCAAGGAGATTTAAAAGGTGGCGAAGGACCAGTCTTAACCTATGCACCTGCTGTCCACAACAAATTGCTACAGCTGGTTATCAAGGCAGCTGAAAAAAATAAAATACCGTTTCAAAGATCTGCTGCCTCTAGGTCAACTGGAACAGATACTGATGCTTTTGCGTATTCAAATCAAGGTGTACCTTCAGTTTTGATTTCACTCCCGTTGAAATACATGCATACAACAGTTGAAATGGCGCATCAAGAGGATATAGAAAATGTAACACTATTAATATATTATGCTTTATTATCAATTAAGAAAAACCATAATTTTAAATATTTTTAAACGGTGAAGTCTGTTATCAGACCGCTGTTGAATTTTTACATTTATAGCAGTATTCATATATCAATATCTGCTGCCCTATTTACTTTTGAGAGCTACTTGATATTCAAATTACCTATTAATTGGGTGTTTATCAGTTTTGTTTTTTTTGCAACAATTTTAACATATTCAACGCACAGAATTGTTGGCATCAAAAAAATTAAGGAAGAGTTTATTCATGGAAGATTTAAGGTTATTAAAACTTACCTTCATCATATTATCATATATGCTGTCATTGCGTTCTGCGCATTAATATGGCTTTTTACACAGCTTAATTTTGCTACTCAAAAGCTATTAATTATTCCAATAATAATCTCTTTTTTATATACGGTTCCGACTTTCAAAAAAGGAAAGAGACTTCGAGATTTTAATTACATCAAAATATTGCTAATAGCTGCTTCGTGGGCAGCAATTGCAGTTATAGATATTTATAGAACGGTTGATGTAAGTTTGATTTTTATATTTTGGGTTTTGGCTTTTGAGAAATTTTCATACATTTTAGCCATAACACTGCCATTTGATATTAGAGATTTAGAAATTGAAAAAGCAAATCAAGTTAAAACTATTCCTGCTTTGATCGGGCAGAAAAAAACTTTGTATATAGTATATTCACTGTTGATTATCTGCTTTATTTCTATGACGTTTATCCTACAAAATATTTATGGTTTTAACTTCCAATCTTTGTTGCTAATATTTTTTGCTTATAGCTTAAGTATTTTTGCAGTCAAGTTATCTGAAGGAAAAACTTCTGATGATTATTATTCAGGAATTTTGGATGGCGTAATCGCTATCAGAGCGTTAACGATTGCCTTTGCTTTTTATTTGGTTTAATCCTCTAACAAATCAGGTCTTATTTTTTTAGTCTTCTTTAGAGATTGATCGTAACGCCAATCTTCTATCTTTTTATCATCACCGGACAATAAAATATCAGGAACTTTCATACCTTCAAAATCAGAAGGTCGCGTATAGACAGGGGGCGCTAAAAGGTTATCTTGATGGCTGTCAGTGAGCGCGGAAGTGGCATCATTTAAAACACCTGGAATAAGTCTAGAAACAGCATCAACTAAAACAGCAGCTGGCAATTCACCGCCTGATAATACATAGTCACCGATTGATAATTCTAGCGTAACATGCTTTTCTCTGATACGTTCATCAATTCCTTTATAATGGCCAAGGATTATCAATACGCGATTTAATAATGAAAGTCTATTAGCAGTAGATTGCTTGAAGGATTCTCCATCGGGTGTCATAAATATGATTTCATCATATTTATTTTTTGACTTTAAGTCTTGTATACAATTATGAAGAGGAACAGGCATAATTACTAAACCTGCTCCTCCACCATATTGATAATCGTCAATTTGATTATGCGGTCCAATACCAAAATCCCTGAGCGAAATAATATTTATTTCAATAAGATTCCTATCAATGGCTCGCCTTAATATAGAATGTTCAAATGGACTTTTCAGTAAATCCGGAACAGCCGATATAATATCAAAAATCAAACTATTTTATATCTAGTAATGTAACTTCGAATACCAATGCTGAATAAGGCTTAATATCTTGACCAGCACCTCTTTCACCATATGCTAAATCGTAAGGAATAAAGAATCTGAACTTTGAACCAACAGTCATCAACTGAACACCTTCTTGCCAACCTTTAATAACATTTCCTAGAGGAAATGAAATCGGCTCTCCTCTATCTACAGATGAATCAAATACTTTTCCATCAATTGTTGTTCCGTGATAATGAACATTCACTTCATTTAATAATGTCGGATGTTCTGTTCCCATTCCTTCTTCAAGAACCAAGTACTGCAATCCAGTAGTCGTTGTTTTTACACCTGGCTTATTTTTATTTTCTGCTAAAAATGCTTCTCCAGCATCTTTATTCTCAGCATGTAAAGAAGCTTGAGCGTTAGATAAGAAATTCTGAACATTTTTGTTTGCATCTTCCAAGTTGATCTTCATGTTACCTGTTTTAAAGACATCATTTAAGGCGTCATTAAAAGATTCTAAATTAAGATCTTTGAATCCTTGAGATTTCAAGTTTTTAGCAATCACAACTCCAATACTGTAACTGGTTGTATCCATCTGCGCGTTTATTTGTGTTTGAGTAAAAATTAATAATAAAATGACAATTCGAATCATTTTTCTTTTGATTTTAATTCTGAATAATATTTATAATAAAGAGGTATAGTTTCTATCCCCTTGTAATAATTGAATAAGCCATAATGCTCGTTTGGAGAATGAATATCATCTGAATTTAATCCAAATCCCATAAGGACAGATTTTATTCCAAATACATCTTCAAACATGGCTACGATAGGTATGCTTCCGCCACCTCTAACAGGAATAGGCGCTTTACCAAAAGCTTTTTTCATTGCCATGTGTGCAGCTTTATACTCTACAGTGTCTGTAGGGGTTACTGCTGGCGTACCTCCGTGATGAGGTGTCACTTTAACTTTCACACTTTTAGGTGCTATTTTCTCGAAGTGAGATTTAAATAACTTAGTGATTTTTTCATGATTTTGATTTGGCACTAAGCGCATACTTATTTTAGCATACGCTTTTGACGGTAATACTGTTTTAGCACCTTCACCAATATATCCTCCCCAAATTCCATTGACATCAAGCGTTGGTCTTGTTGATGCTCTTTCTATGGTTGAATATCCTTTTTCGCCATCCACATCTTTGATGCCTAAGCCACTTTTGTAATTCTTTAGATTAAAAGGTGCTTTGTTTATTAATTTTCTTTCAGTATCAGAAAGCTCTACAACATCTTTATAAAATTTAGGAATTGTAATATGACCATTTTCATCTTTTAGAGATGCGATCATCTCACACAAAATGTTAATTGGATTGGCAACTGCTCCTCCATAGACGCCGGAATGCAAATCTTTATTAGGACCAGTCACTTCGACTTCGATGTAGCTCAGACCCCTGAGTCCAACAGTAACACTTGGAATATCATTGGCAATTATTGAAGTATCAGAAATGAGTACAACATCGGCAGCTAATAATTTTTTATTTTTTTTACAAAAAGCTTCTAAATGCTCCGATCCAACTTCTTCCTCCCCTTCTATCATAAATTTGACATTACATGGAACACCGCCATTTTCCATCATAGCCTCGAATGCTTTTAAATGCATGTAGACTTGTCCCTTATCATCACATGCGCCTCTTGCAAAAATGGCACCCTTAGGATGTATTTTCGTTTTTTTAATCACAGGTTCAAAAGGTCCGCTATCCCATAGTTCAATAGGATCAGCAGGCTGAACATCATAATGTCCATAGACAAGAATGGTTGGTAAATGCTTATCAATTATCTTTTCTCCATAAACAATTGGATGACCTTTGGTTGGATAAATTTTCACTTTTTGAAGTCCAACTTTTTTCATTTGTTTCTCCAAAAAAGCGGCCGCTTTTTTAACATCTTTCGCAAATGAGGGATCTGCGCTTACTGAAGGGATTTTCAGAAATGAGAGTAACTCATCAAGAAACCTGTCTTTGTTCTGTTTGATATACTTATTTATCGTTGACATGGCATTTTTATAATAAGTCACAAATGTACTTCGATATAAGTTATCACGTGGGATTTTAAGAAAAATTTATTTCCTACGACAGCTAGTTTAATTCTTGATTCCTCAATTGAGAAATTATCTTATTTTTACTTAAACCAAGAACAATAATCAAAATTAATGCAGTATTTATTTGTCATTAGTGGTGTATTTTCAGCTTTATTTAGCCTCTTACTTATTTCAAAGAAGAAAAAAGGTATTCAGCATTGGTTTTTAGGGATTATGTTTTTATTAATCACCGTTAATTGCTTCTATGTTTTTAATTTATATAGCCAAGAACAATTTTACTATGTAGCCTTTTTTTCTGAGTTGAATTATGCAATTCCATTACTGTACGGAACCTTACTCTGGTTTTATTCTAAAGCTGTCACCTTAGAAGATTTTAGATTTTCTAAAAAAGATTATTTACATTTTATTCCATTTGTAATTTTCTTTCTTATTCTTATAAGCCCATTAATTACTAATATCAATTTAATCAAATCTGATCACATAGGCTTTCCGCTTATAAAATTAGTTATAACGCCATGCTATCTTTTTGCTGTTTTGGTTCTTTTAAGTAAGTATCGGATGAGATTAAAAGATAAGTTTTCATTTGATCACAAGATCAAACTGCTCTGGTTGAACTGGATAACTGTGGGTGCTGTTGTTTTATGGTTATTGGCAACCGTTGGATATCTCTACAATCACTTTAACATTAATCACAAAACACTTTTATCAGATTACTATGTACTTTCTTTTTTGGCGTTATATTTATTTATTCTAGCGTTTGTTGCTTTTAAGTACACGGATATTTTTCATAAAAAAAGAGAAGAAGAAACGCCAACTAAATTTCCAGATAAAGATGAAGAAATAGAGTTAGAAAACAAGACCATTTTTAAAAATGAAGATCTTGATAATTTATTGGATGTGATGAATTCTAAAAAACCATATCTAGATCCTTTATTAAGTATAAATAAGTTATCTGAAGCAACTCATCTCCCTCAATATAAAATTTCTAAAATTTTAAATACTTCACTCAATCAAAACTTTTATGACTTTATAAATACTTACAGAGTCAATGAAGTTAAAAAGAGATTGGAAGAAGGAGAAGCTGACAATTATAGTATTTTAGGCATTGCTTCTGATTGTGGATTTAATTCCAAAGCTTCCTTTAATCGCGTTTTCAAAAAAATTACGGGTATTACTCCTACAGAATATTTAAAAAGTTTGAGTAATTAGTATTCACTGGTAAAGAATGTTTTGATGATTTTCTTTTTTTAATCCTTACTTATAAATCTAACCACAAATATCTTATCCTAGTTTATAAAGGTAATATTGTTCCAACTTGATTTTAAGTTCGTCATTAGTAATGTTATAAAACAATTTCCCATTACTCGTATAAGAAATATGACCCGTTTCTTCAGAGATCACAATGGTTAAGTTTTCAGTACCTTCTGAAACGCCAAGTGCAGCGCGATGTCTCAAACCAGCTTGCGTTGGAAAATTATCATTTGAAGAAACAGGTAAAATACAACTGGCTGCCATTATTCGATCTCCTTGGATGATGACAGCCCCGTCATGCAAAGGTGTGTTCTTATTAAAAATGGTCTCCAAGATTTTAACATTCAACTTACAGTCCAAAAACTGCCCAGTATTGATCAAGGCTGGCAAGTTAGTTTTAGTTAATACAATCAATGCCCCCGTTTTTTTACTGCTCAAGCTTTTTACTGCTTTTAAAATTATATCGAAAGCAGACTTGCTATTTGTAAAGTTTTCAATACCTAATTTTTTCAAATATTTATCAAAAAAACTAAATCTTCCTTTCATCGTATTGTTCCCAATCATCAGAAGAAATCTTCGGATTTCGGGCTGAAATATAACAAGGATTCCAATTAATCCAATACCGGCTATTGACCCTAGAATGAGGGACAGCAATCGCATTTTTAATGTACTTACAACTGCAAGTAGTATTAAGAATAAAATGACGCCGATGAATATATTAACAGCTGCACTTCCTCGTATATATTTGTAAACAAAGTATATAAGATAAGCTACGATTATTATATCAAGAACATCGAGTATTCTGATATCAAGATTGCCAATAGTAAAGAGAAATAACTGCATTACCCTTGAATATATTTAACTGGACTATCTGTGTTATAGAAAAAGAAAGACCATCTGTCGGCTTCTTCTTCTATTATTTTTGATGTTGGTTTTCCAGCACCATGACCTGCATCAACTGCAATCCTTAGAATAACTGGCGCATCACCATCATGACATTCTTGGAGTTTTGCTCCAAACTTAAAAGAATGAGCTGGAACAACTCTATCATCATGATCTGCAGTTGTTATCATTGTCGCTGGATACGATACACCTTTTTTCAAATTATGCAATGGGGAATAGCTGAGTAAATTATCAAAGTGTTCAGGGTCATCACTTGAACCATACTCTGGCACCCAACCCCAACCTACGGTAAATTTGTGGTAGCGGAGCATATCCATAACACCAACAGCTGGAAAGGCAGCTGCATATAAATCCGGTCTTTGCGTCATACATGCACCGACTAGTAAGCCTCCATTAGATCCGCCTGCAATCGCCAATTTTTCTTTTGATGTATACTTATTATCTATAAGATATTCTGCCGCTGCAATAAAGTCATCAAATACATTTTGCTTATTATGAAGCATACCAGCTTTATGCCACTCTTCGCCATATTCTCCCCCACCTCTCAAATTAGGTAATGCAAAGATGCCCCCATTTTCTAACAATACCATTCTTGATGCACTAAACCAAGGAGATAAATTAACATTAAATCCACCATAAGCATACAGGTATGTTGGATTATTCCCATCTAATTCCAATCCCTTTTTATGTACGATAAACATAGGTACTTTTGTGCCATCTTTACTTTCATAGAATATTTGTTTCTCCACATAATCTTGAGGATCAAATTGTAATTCTGATTCAAAGAATTCAGATGATTCACCCGTATTCAAATCAAATTTATAAATTGAATTGGGTATTGTAAATGAAGAAAAAGAGTAGAAGAAATGGTCATCATCTTTCTTACCACCAAATCCTCCAGCACTTCCTAAGCCAGGTAATTCAATTTCTGTTTTATTGCTACCATCGTAATCAAAACTATAAATTCTTGTCGTCACATCTTTTAAATAATTTGCCCAAAGCTTACCACCTCCTGTAGAGACACTTTGAAGAAGGTAATCTGATTGAGGTATAATATCCTTTTGTCCACCTTTATTGGGATAATCAAGATCGACCTCAACTAATTTATAATTTGGTGCATCAATATCTGTGATCACAAGCATTTTATTTCCAACGTTGTCTACAACTCTGCTTTTATTTTTAAAGCCAGAATACAAGTTGACAAATTCAGAATTAGGTTTGGTTAAATCTTTATAGTATGTTTCAAAACCGTCAGTTCCAGTTGAAACATATAGCACTAAGAATTTTTTATCCTCTGTGATATCTGTAAAATTATATAATTTAGGATTGTTAGGGTTTTCGTATACTACTTTATCTTTTGCTTGATCATCACCTAATTTGTGATAATAAACAGTATGGTATTCGTTTGCATCCGAAAGCCCTGACCCACCTTTTGGTTCAGGGTAACGACTATAATAGAATCCGTCATTATGCCAATTAGCACCAGAAAATTTTACCCATTTTAGAACATCTGGCAATTTCTTTTTAGTAGCAATTTCCATCACATGAATTTCTTGCCAATCACTGCCAGCATCTTGTCTAGAATATGCTACATATTTATCATCTTTAGAAAAACCAATCAAACCAATTGATGCTGTTCCTTCAGCAGAAAGTTCGTTAGGATCAATAAAGACTTCAGGAGCGCCATCAAGACCCTTTTGATAATAAATAACTGCCTGATTTTGAAGTCCATCATTCTTATAGAAAAAATAATATTCCCCAACTTTAAAAGGTGAACTTAATTTGACATAATTAAAGAGTTCAGCATACCTTTCTTTAATTTTTTCACGATAAGGAATTTTATCTAAGTAAGCTTGAGTTACTTTATTTTGTTCAGTTACCCAAGATTTGACATCTTCAGCAGTATCGGCCTCCAACCATCTGTAAGGATCTTCAACTTTAGTACCATGATAGTCATCTACTATAGTTGTATCTTTTTTAGTTTCAGGGTATTCCAAATCAATAATCTGTTTTTTAGTAATTTTTGAATCATTGTTACAAGCAATAATTGTCATAATTACCAATGCGCATAAAAAAATATTTCTCATCAAATTAAGTTATAAAGTAAAAATATTCGTTTTATTATATAATAAACCTTTTGTTGGACTTAAATTTGTATTTTTTTGATAAATAGCGTTATTAAAATTTATAAGGACTTGAATTTTAAATATAAAATAAAGAATGGATTAACAGTAACTGTGGTCTTATTGTGTTTTAACATAATGAGTGGGCAGTCAAAAATACCATGGTACGACGTGTACAACTCTTCCTTATCAAAAAATTCATTTGAATCGAAAGACGGAGATTGCCAAATTTTAAAGGATGGCTTTGACGAATCATTGAAAACCGATATTAAACAATTTAAATCATTGCCATTATTTATGCATACTCTACCTGAGTACAAACAATGGATGGATAATAAATATTTAGTAGAATGTTCATCTTATATCTATCAAGCTGATAAAGTGAATTTTCTCATATTAGAATTAAAAATAAACTCCAAAAATGCCAGAGCCAGCTATGGGCGTTTGGAATTTAAAGCTCAAATGAAATGTTTTATGAGCAATGGAGAGTATATTTATTTAGAAAATTTGGAAAGAAGTAAAGGAAAGGTCGATAGGCAACATAATTTCACTACCTACAAGGGTGTTTTTGCAATTGACAATTACGAAGCGAAAACCTTAAAAAAACATAACCTTAATCGTATTGGTCTGATTTGGGAGGAAGGTTATCAAGAATATCAAATTCAAAACCATACTTTAATCAAACATCAACTAGGATGTTTATAAGTTATGACTTTAATGCATTCTATCCCCTCTCAATGACAAGTCTTGCATTATTTTAGCCTCATGATTTAAATATTCTTGCCATCTTGCTTTTGCAATATCTTCGCCAGCATAATGTTTAGCCAAATCTATAAATAATCTGTAATGTCCTGCTTCAGATACCATAAAACCATGATAGAATTCCTTGAGAGGCTCCTCGTTAATATAAAGAGACAATAATCGGAACCGTTCACAACTTCTTGCTTCAATAAGCGCAAAAGTCAATAACCTTTCCAGCAAACTATTTTCTCTTGATCCACCTTTTTGTTGAAACTTTAATAACGCGTTTACATATTCATCCTTTCTTTGAAAACCCAATTTCAAATCTCTTTTCTCAAGTTCTCTTAATACCAATCTGAAGTGGCCCCATTCCTCAGTTACGATAGGCGCTAATTCTTTTACCAATCTTGCTTTATCAGGAAATCCTTGGATCAATGAAATACATGAGGTCGCAGCCTTTTGTTCACAATATGCATGATCCGTTAATATATCTTCCAATCGCATTTCTGCTAAATTGACCCAACGTGGATCTGTTGGTAATTTTAAACCTAACATTTTAAGAATTTTAGTTCAAAGGTAATTTGATTATCAAAGCCAACAGTATAAACTGTTTAATATTTTTTATGTGCCGAAAACCACAGCTCATTTCCTACTCTTGGTTTTATAGAATTATAACATCTTTCAAAAGAAACATTTTTAAAATATTTAGAAAATAGTTCCTGGTAATAAGTACGTTCACCTCCAAAAGGAGGCCCCTCTTCGGTCAGTGGCATATCAAATAAAAGCCCTACAAACTTTCCGTTTTCTGATAATAATTCCTCAATATGATATAGGTACTTTTCCCTTGTCGAAGGATCAATAGCGCAAAAGAAGGTTTGTTCAATTATGAGATCATATTGCCCTTGATGTAAAAAAAAATCTTCACAATGCATATTGGAATCTGGAAAATCTGGGCATCGATCTTTCAATCTTGCTAATGGGCTTTGTGCAATATCAACGACATGAACATTATTGAAACCTTTATTATAAAAATATTCAGCTTCATAGGCAAAACCAGCACCTGGAATTAAAATGTGAAGAGATTTATCAAGCAACTGATCAATATATGCTTCAATAGGACTAGAAACGTGTCCAATATCCCAACCCGTTAATTGGTTATTATATCGATCCTCCCAATATTTTTTCATTAAATGTGCTGCTGAGTGTGACTAAGAAACAGCCATACTTTCTTTTTCTTTCATACCTTTAAAAAAGTCAGATTCATTTTCAGCACTTACTTTAAGTCCACCTTTATCACTTCTTAATACTCTTGAAAATAGGGAAAGCTCCTTGTCAAAAATAAATTTCAACCAAAGCTTAGTCCATGACGTGTGATAAACAAGATTATTATAGTATTCAGGAGCGATAGCTCTTATTTTCGGTAAGTTCACCCACGGAACGTATGAAAAATCATGATGTTCGTTGTGGTAGCCAACATTAAAAGCCAGCTTATTAAGCGGACCATAATAACTGTATGTTTCTTGTGGTGGTGCAACAAGGAAATGCTCTTGAATCCAACGAGCACCTAATGGATGCAAACCAACAGAAAAGAAGAATGATGCCACTAAGTATACAATGGCCATAGGGCCAGCTATCATAAATAATGCAATATCAAAAGCAATAACAGTTAATAGATTAACCCAAATCCATGCGCTTTGAAATTGAATTTCTTTTAGCCTAGGAGGCCTCACTGCCTGAAAAACAGGAAATAAAAGTAACCAAAATGATTTACCAATAAAATTTGAACCTATCAATTTGGCTTCCCATTTGCTTGCCAAATCTGCATCTATATCATAATGTCCTTGAAAAGCATGATGTTTTAAGTGATATTTCCTGAATGCCGCCGAACTTGGAAAGGCGTTTGGTAAATCACACATAATACCACCGAGTAAATTAGCGACCTTACCTTTGAAGACCATATTATGCGTAAACTCATGGATCAATACAAATAATCCATGATTTGCAAATGCACCTACACAATACGCGGCGATTAAGACTAACCACCAAGCTTGGTCTCTCAATAAATAAGCCATACCAATTTGAAAAATCACGATTGCAAGCGCATATATAAAAGTAGCAGGATGGCGGCCCATTAACTTTTTAATTTCTGGATACTTATTTATAATATCCTTAGTTCTTTGTATATGCGGTTCTTCCGTTGCGCTATATGTAAAATCCAATGATTTATTTGCCATGATGGTCATTTTTGTGCAAAATTAAGTATTCTAGAACTCAGTATTTGCATTATTTTAATGATAATCCTAATATCGACTGTTTTATGAGCTTGGAGGCTCATTTTCACCTTCACCTACTGGCTCATCTGAAGTTGTGATATAGCCATGGTGATCTGTCTTATTAAAATAGAAAAACATAGGTCCTTCATATCTCAATATATCGATGAAGTGGGGGAATCTTTCAACATCAAAAAAGATTTCATATTTGTTTTGATTATTAACAGTTTCTAAATATGAATTAGAGTAAGAACCACCTTTAACAAACTTAAAAACTGCCTCTCCAGAAGGTAACTTAAGGTGAATACTGTATAATTCATGCCCAGGTGAATTATTGCTGTAAAGTGTTACTTTATACTTTTTAAATTCTTCAATAATAAAATTGGCCATTGTATAATTTTCGAGCGTTTATAATAGGAGCAATGTAATGATTTTAGAACAATAAAATAGAGCATTTAGTTTAAAAACAGTAGGAAATAAACAATCTTATTACTCTTGTCCGTTAACTATGACAATTAAATCAACTTGATTAGCTTTGTGTCCTAAATTCTTCATTTTGAATCGAAAAATTAATATTGCTATTGATGGTCATTCTTCTTGTGGAAAGTCAACTTTGGCTAAACAATTAGCTGCTGCTTTAGGGTACATATACATTGATTCGGGTGCAATGTATCGATCAGTGGCTCTGTACTATATAGAGAATGAGATTGACGTCAAAAACAAGGAAGCTGCCGTAAAAGCACTAGATGAAATTCAAATTGACATCAAATCTGTAGAAAGTCAGTTTCGGATCCTTTTAAATGGCGTCGATGTCACAAAAAGAATTATAGCTATTGATGTTTCCAGTATTGTTTCAGAAGTTGCAGCCATAAGTGAAGTCAGAAGAAAATTGGTAGCAATTCAAAAACAATTAGGTGAAGAAAAAGGAGTGGTTATGGATGGGCGCGATATTGGTACTGTTGTTTTTCCTGAAGCTGAACTTAAAATTTTTGTTACTGCTAATATAGATGTAAGAACACAAAGGCGTTTCCTTGAATTGAAGGAAAAAGGTATGAGTACCTCTATTGAAATAGTAAAAGAAAACCTAGAACATAGAGATCATATAGATAGTACAAGAGAAGATAGTCCATTAATGCAAGCTGATGATGCCATTCTCATTGACAATAGTTATATGAGGAAAGATGAGCAACTATATCTTGTTGATAAGATGGCAAGAGAGTTTATTGCTTCATTAGATTAATTTATCATTATAAAGACAGACAAAGAAAAAGCCTGATGCAATGCATCAGGCTTTTATATTCTTAAAAGGTTTAGAGATTATCTTAAGACAGTAACATCACTGGCTTCAATAACTTCTCTACCTTCAACTTCCAATTCAATCAAGTAAACATATACACCAGCTATTACATTTTGTCCACCTACTTCTGACCAACGTCCACTCCATCCTAATTCTACTCTGCCGTCAGGATGATCTCTTGTATACTCATTAATCGCTTGATCATGAACTAATTCACCCCATCTGTCATAGACCTTAACTGTTTTCACTAAGATTGAACTTCCTTTTCCATAAATCGCCCAATTCCTATTATCATCACCATCAGCTGTCTCAGAAATAACATTTGGAATGTAATATTTTTGAATATCGAAAACGTCAACACGCACTGTCGTTTCAATGAAGCAATCTTCGTTGAAGAAGACTTGAACTGTGATCTCAACATCATCAGGATAATCTTCACCTAATATCGTTATTGGCTCACAATCTGTTCCTTCACAAATAATTTCTCCATTCGCCAACCAGATAACATCACCAATATTTTGTGCGTTGGTATTTAAAGTATATTCTCCAGTATCCGTATTTAAGATTGCTAGAGGGCCATCAATACCGATGTCTGGTTCAACTGCAGCAAATATTTCTAATTGCTGAGTAGTCACACAGTTATTCGCATCCGTTACTTCAATTGTATGCAATCCTGGTTGTAGTATATCTATAAACGCAGGAAAATTTTGTGGAGGTAAATTATCAGCAGTATAAGTATAAGGTGCTGTTCCACCACTCACTTCTGGATTTATTCCCCCAAATTGGAAAGAATAACAATCAGGATCAATTGGATTAATTGCAGTAATCTGAGGTGCATCGAAAAGTACTATATTAATACTGGTATCGTACGCACACTCTGAGAATTCAATGGAGTATGTCAATTCAACATCTTGACCAGAAAGTCCAGAAGGACTGAATAATCCATTAGCAGTCACACCTGTGCCTGACCAAGATCCAACACCAGTTTCACCTGGAGGGCCGTTCAGTAATTCAATATCTAATTGAACATTCATTTCAGAACCATCCAAACACATTTCATTTGTAAAGTTTCCTAAATCAAAGAATGCAGCAGGACATGCTCCTGTTGTACATGGAGATACAAGATCTGCCAACTCACAAGAACTATCTGTAATAAATGCAATGGTGATTACTACTTCTGTGCCTTCAACCAAACCATCGACTCTAAAGTCAGAGTTATCTTGAGTAGTTTGGAAAACACCATCAATTGAAATACTGTATTGATTTACCCCTTCAACATCATCCCAATTCCAATTAACAAATGAATTTGAAGATGTACAATTAATATTAGGTGTAATTAATTCAGGGTCAACTTCAATTGAAGTAGTTACTGGTTCAGACAAACAACCTTCATTATCTAAAGTCAATGTTACTACATAAGTACCAGCCGCATCAAAGCTTAATTCATATGGACCGAATCCAGAACCAACAGCTGTGACACCTGTACCCCAATCCCAAATTGCCGTTTCATTATTATTGAATACACTAGTCGCTTCAACCATTGTCGTTTCTGTAACACAAATATCGTCGTCACTAACAGTAATACCTCCTTCAGGAATTATAATAATTTCTACTTCAATTTCATCGCTATATTGACAATTTCCTTCTACATATTCATATTCTAAAATGTACATCATGTCCATTTCATCATCTGGTGTAAATCGACCATTCGCATCTACAAACGGAGAATTCCAATTACCAACACCGCCACCAACAACACCATCAATTACTGGATCAACCAATTGAATACCACCAAGGGCAGCATTATAACAAGGGTCAGATAAAGGTGTAAATGTAAATGTTGCTTCTGGACAATCACCTGCCGTACAATCACGTGTACGCGTTACGTCAGCACAATTGTCAAGATCGTTGAGTGCCGTCACAGAAATCGAAACAATGTCACCTGGCTCTAGTCCTCCTTCGAAATAAGTCGTAGAATCTTGGATACCAATTAATGTTCCATTGATGGTAATTTCATACATACTCGCACCTGCAACTGGATCCCATTCAAATAAAACATAATCAATGCCTTCCTCTGTACAGAATGGATTATCAAAAACCAATGGTGTACAACTGATAGCAACACAATCTGCTGTTCGCGTTACATTTGGACACTGATTTGGACTTAATGCTGTTACTGTAATAACAACGACATCATCTGGCATTAAGTTATCGATTAATATATCTGAGTCTGGATAGTTATTTTCATCAACTTGAGCTCCTCCATTAATCGTATAGCTGATATCATAACCTGTAGCACCAACTACATCATCCCAATCAAATTCAACAAAATCTAAATCTTGATCAATACAAGTAATTTCACCCATTATCAAGGTATCTAAAACCGTAACATCAACAGAGAAATTATTAGTACAAGATTCCGGTGTTAGTACAGAAACAGAAATTGTCTTTTGTCCTGAAGAAGTCCAGGAAACCATTCCATTTGCATCTATCGAACCATCTACTCCATAATCCCAAGTAGCCACATCATCAACATTGCTGTCATCAATAGTTAAACTTGAACCCAAACATAATTCAGAGACTGAAGGTGCAAATGTTGCATTAGGTTGTGCAAATACTGTAACATTAATTGTTCGCGACCTCATACAATCCCCGTTTTGGTATACATACGTAAGGGTAACAGGTGTAGTTCCAACTGGAAATGCAGAAGGTGTCACAGCACCTGAGGCATCAACTGCACCAACTACTGGGCTTGAATATTCTGCCGCACCATTTACTCCAGTTACGTCAAAACTGAATGGATCAATAAGGTTACTAACACAGAAAGAAGTATCAGACCATAAATTGAAAATCCAATCTGGATCTGGACAATCTAAAGCTTGACATTCTAAGCTGGAAGCAGGTCCATTAAAACAAGGAGCATCTCCGATCGCAACTACTGAAATTTCAACGACATCATTAACACTTAATCCAGGGAAGTCAACACTTAATTCAGTTGCTGTATTTGTCATAACAGTGCCTACACCTGTTGGTGCTTGGATAACCGTAATTTCATAACCAGTTGCGCCCACGACTTCTAACCAAGTGAATCCAACTGAACTTGCTGTTGTTGAACAGTCAATAATTGGGGCAGTTAAAGGTGCTACAACTTCAAAATCACGACTAACTGGTTCAGATACGCAACCTTCATTATTAACTACCACTAGGCTTACTGTATAAGTTCCTGCTGCTGAAGCGCTGTAATTAACTGGACCAGGTCCACTTTGATTACCACTGTTATAGTTATCAGAAGACCACATGTACTCACTAATTTGAGTTTGGTCTCCATTAAATTCTGCTGCTGCCAAATCACCTACACACACTGGGGAGACGATTGTAAAGTCAGGAACAGGTAAATCTATCGTTTGAACATATACTTCAAATGCTTCACTGATTCCACATGGTGTATTTGCAATAACCAATATTGGCATATTTGCAGCAAAGTCATAATCTGTAAAATCTACTTCGATCATATCATTAATTGGAGCATTCATTACAGTACCGTTAGCACCAGCTGGGAATGTCCAATCATAGGTTGATCCTGCTACAGGGTCAATCACATTAAATATTTTTCCTGTTAAGTCATTTATACAAAACAGATCGTCTCCTTCTACAACTGGAGGAATGGCAGTACCACTATCTAGGTCAAATGGTCCAAACAATTTTGTACATTCTGCAACCACTTGCAAAGTTTCATCATAAGCTCCATCAATAAAGCTGTATTCGATTTCTACAAAATATGGTCCTGCTGTAGCTGGTGTTACGTTAAAGCAAGGTCCACTGCCAGCATTTAACATCGTATTAGCATTAACCCAATTCATTCCAAAATAATCTGGATTGATTGTTGGATGTTCAGGATGATCATCTTCCAATTGATCAATAGATAATTCAAAACAATACTCTGTACCTGTAGGCGTACAAGGTCCTTGCGTAAGAACGCCTTCTACAATCGCTGTATCAACAGTTACGAGCAGTAATGAATCACATCTTTGATTTTCCCAATCTCTTATTATAGAGCCTTCTGGAATTCTAAAGAAGAAATCTTCCATCTCGACGGTTAATTCATAGTTGTCTTCAGGCCATTCCCAAATGTAACTATCCAAATCTCCATCTTCATCTCTAAATTGACAATCAAACATATAAAGTAAAACATCTATTGGTTCTAAATTTCCAATAGGAATAATTTGTATTGATTGATTAAATCTACATCCACATTCAGGATCGAATACCTCAAATGTCAATATGCTGATGCCATCATTATCAGTGGCGTCTTCTACTTGTTCTAATGTAATGTTATCAGGACCAATCCACTCGATACCATCTCCATTAGGATCATCTCCCACAATACTTGGATCCCAACCACCTAATTCTAAAAGGTCTTCAACACACACCTCATAAGGACCGAAGAATTCATCAGGTAATGGAGCAATTGTCACAAATGTACAACAGTCATCGCATTCTGCATCAGAACATTCCGCTTCAATGTCAGTCAAACAAATTTCAAAAGTCGTTTCAACAGTTACATTCTCGAAAGTCAATGGTGGAATAGTAAATCCATCACCGTCTTCACCAGTTGTCCATGACTCATCTGTCATACCATTGATTGGTGGATTAAACGTCCAGAAGAACTCAGCACCCAAATCAGGGTTATAAGGACCAGGACTGTCATATTCTCCTTGATCAGATGGCGAATCGCCAGCATGCCAAATATCAAATTGCAATTCTGTTTCTGGACAATATGTACCTGGAGGTAAAGTTGGTAATTGAACACAAGATTCTTCAACTACGACTTCTTCAGGTGTATCTAAAATAAATTCCAATCCTTTTTCAATCGTAATTTCATAATCACATTCTGCACCATTACATCCATCCACAAATAGATAATAAGTATTACCAACTATTAAGTCACTTATGCCATAAGTAATTTCGTCCAGACCACTTGAACAGTTTGCATCACCACCGATACAAACCCCATCGTCATCTTCACAGAAATCATACACTCCAGATTGAAGTCCGACTGGACCACCACCCATTGCACACATATTAGGAGCCACTTCTACACACAAATCAGATCCACCTGCTACGAAGGAAAACCAAGACATGTTATGTGGAACACCTGCGCCATTACATAAAGAAGGTGGCCAATCAAGTACAGATCCTAAATATTCAGGTGTACAAGATTCAAAACCGTCTAATAATTCTTCTATGTTACAAGTGTGACACCCATCTGCAACAGTTTCACAACTTTCTAAACAAGCGACACCACCACCAACACAATTTGAACAAATGATACTAACACAAAACTCATGGGTAATAGAATTTCCACAAGCATCTTCAACGATATAAGTAACACATGTTTCTCCGCCTCCAAATTGTTCGCCTGGTGGAGGACCTATTTGGTAAAAAATAACTGGTTGACAGTTATCTTCAAATTCTGAACCTTCACCAAGTGGATATATTGGCCACTCCTCTCCTGTGTCTTCATTTTCATAATATCCATTAGGGAAATTATATCCTTCATCACAATTGGCTACGACCAATTCAATATCTTCTGGAAGATAGTCATCTTCGTCTCCTAACCATTCTGGAGCTTCTTGATCATCAACTGTAACAATTTGTGTCCATTCACCAGCTGAATTACCACAAGCATCTTCGAAAACCCAAAATCTTTCAATTTCTACTTGGTTATCACAATTTTCAACTAAGTATGTTTCTTCAAATAAAGCAACTGCAGATTCACAATCATCAGGAGCAAATAGATTGTCTGCTGGTGGAATTTCATCAGCACAATCATATGTTGCATCTGCCGGAAGCGTACCAGGGATAGAAGGATTTGTAGTATCTTCTACTGTAATTGTTACAGTCTCTACAGCGGATTGGTTACCACACTCATCTTCTACATAAACATCAAAAATGTAATCTCCAGCTAAAAGACCAAAACAGTCTGGGTCTGGTACAGTAGCTTCTTCCATTACAGGATCGGGTGAAAATACCCAAATCAAATCAGCTGGATCTGTACAATCGTTAACATCAGTTGCGGAAGCACTAGCGATAATTCCATTAATAATATCTAACATTCCCCCATTCGTAATCATCTCTCCAACACATTCTATGGCAGGAGGATTATTATCTATAGCTTGTATTATAGGTAAATCAAGATCATCAATAATAATATCAGCAGATGTTTCAACTGTATTTCCACATTCATCTTCTATTGTAAAAGTTACCGTTTCAAATCCAGGACCATCACAATCTGGTTTAGTTCCAGAGTAATCATTAGATATTATTAATTCATCAGTTGCCGTACAATCATCATCAATAACAGCATTTCCTACTAAATCCAACCAATCCATAATATCGGTATCATTAGTACTTGGATCACAAACTAAAACTAAGTCTGAAGCAGCTGTATTTAAATTAGGATCTGTAGTATCTTCTAAACTAGCTGTTGCAATGTATGTCTCAGTCATACCACATTCATCAGTTAATGTCAATTCAACTTCAATATCTGGTCCATCACAATCTGTAAAACCAGTACCATCCCAATCACTCACTAACATTAGATCTGCAACATCCGTACAATTATCAGAAATTAAAATATTTGCTAATAGGTCACTTTCCCAAGTTGTCAAGTCAGCTACATTTCCCATACCATCACACTCGAATGTAGCATCAAAAGCATTTGGCCCATCATCAAAAGAAGGGTCTGTAGTATCTTCTAAAGTAAATGTTGCAGTTGTTGCAACAGCAGAGTTGCCTGCTTCATCTTCAACCCAAAAATCTACTGTAATAACTCCATCATTATTGCCACAAGTTGAAGCTAAATCAGCAAGAGCTACAGGATCAGGATTTGTAAACCAAGTAAAGTCAGCAGGATCATCTGTACATTCATCTATATATTCTGCTCCAGCGTGATCATTAATCCAATTCATTAAAAGCGTCATATTATTTGGAAGGTCACATTCTTCTGTTTCATCATCAGCAGGGACATCTAATGTAGGCGGTGTGGTATCTTCGATTGTCACATCTATTGTTTCATCTAAATCCATTTCAACTCCACAATCATCTTCAGCATTTATATTAATCGTGATAACGTCACCATCTTCAAAATCGCCAGGATCAACATAATCCCAAGTAATGATTGCATCGTTGGCACAACTTGCAGTTGAAGCTACCAATCCATTTAGGTAACTAAGAATATCAGCATCGTTATCGTCATCATTACATTCAAGGGTAAAGCCAGTAGGCGTAGTATCCCAAACTAATTGAGCTTGAATGTTGACTGAACAAAAGCCAAAGATTATAAAAAGTGCTAGGTATAATTTTTTCATCAGATTAGATTAAGTCTCGTTGTGACGCGAGTTGTTTATTCATAATATAACGCTTAAAAGAAGCAAAGGAGACTGATTAGTTCTCCTATGCTTTCTTAAATTTTATTTATCTAAAGATGGTAATATCACCACCGATTATTTCTGTCCGTTCTTCTACATCAACTTCAAGTATGTAGACATATACGCCAGTCATTAAAGCTTTGTTGTCAGATAATCCATCCCAAAGGATATGGCTACTGACTGGTGGCGTTAAGTTGTAGATTTCTTCGTGGACCATATTACCCCACCTGTCATATATCTTGATACTTTTCGGAACCGTTTCGTTGCCTTTGATGAAAATTTTCCATGCATTATTTTCATCAATACTATTTAATGTGACAATATTTGGTACATAAAATGCTTGTATTTCTTTAACATCTACTGGGAATGATTCAGCTAAGACCATACATCCCCCATCGTAAATAACTTCAACATTTAGGACAAAATCAGATCCTGCACTTATAACAGTATATGAAGTACAATTGGCACCTTCACAAACAGGCGTCGGATTTCCTTCAATAGTCCAAATTATATTTTCTATGTTATCGGCATTTTGAATATCAAGTGTAAACATGCCATCATTATCAATAATAATTGTGTTAGGACCATCTATTTCAACACTAGGTGTATCTGGTGCTAAAATGGCAATAGAAGCCATATTTACACAACCATTATCATCAGTGACTTCTACTGTATGTGTTCCAATAGAAACATTTTGGAAATCGCCAGAACTTTGAGCAGCTCCACCATCAAGTGAATATGTATAATTCGCAGCTCCTCCCATACCTACAGCCGTAATAACACCCATATCATCCATTGGACAAGCAGGGTCCATTGCAGTCAATTCTAAAGTAGGTTCTTCTACGAAAGTCAATTCCAAAGGAGGTGATGTGTAAGAACAGCCGGCTTCTTCATAATTGTATACAACTTCATAAGTTCCAGCAGTTACTAAGTCAGGATCAACAAGTCCTGTATTTGCATCAGCTATTGGCGTTCCAGACCAAGTACCCGTTCCATTTCCTGTTAAATCATCAGGAGTAGCAGATAATGTGAAACTTTGAGCATTTGCATCTAAGCAGTACTCTACCATAGCATTATTACCAAATGTCCAAGTAGTTGGTTCACATGGTTTAGAAGCACACAAAACAGTTGCAGACATAACATTTCCACAAGCACATTCTGAAATAGCTTCAACCACAATTTCTATTTCTTGATCTTCCGTAAGGTTTTCTATTGTAAAAGAAGTATTTGTCGTTGTAGTAGCTTGAACACCATCTACAAATACTACATAATCTGATCCACAATCCACATCATCCCAAGAAATATCTACAGAATTGATATCAGAAGAATTACATATGATTTGAGGTTGTTCTAATTCAGGTTCAACTGTAATGGTAATGGTTTCCTCTTCACCGATACAACCTTCATTATCAACAACCAAATCAATTTCATAAGTACCTGGTGTGTTATAAGTTACATCGTAAGGTCCGAATCCAGAACCAGATTCAACGCCACCAGTAAAATCCCAATTAGCAACTTCATTTCCAGTACCAGAAAAATTACTTTGCACATTTACAGAGCTGCCTTCACAAATGACCATGTCCCCATTCAATGCTAAATCAGCAATTGGCACTACATTAATTCTAAATTGAACTGGGAATTGAGTCGAACAATTGCCTTCAGTGAATACTGCGGTGAACTCATAATCCTGAGAAGTATTAGAAGGCGTAAATTCATTATTTGCATTTACATCTGACTCTAACCAACTAAGCGTGACTGTCGAGTTAGGCATATTACTTACTGCACTTACATCCAGAGTGATTGGACCTGATCCTATTTCATAACATTGGACATCATCTACATTTTCAGTAATTGTAGGTTCAACACATTCTTGAGCAGAACACATTAACGTTGATTCCTTGTTTCCACAAACTGGATCAAGGGCTACAACTCTTATTGTTCTTTCATCGCCAGAATTCAGACCAGAGATTAAATATCCTGAGACATTTACTGATTCAACAAATGAACCATCAACATAAATTTCATATTCTGTAACTGCGGTCTGATCTTGCCAACCAAATTCAATAAAATCCGTATCTACATCCACACAAAAAATACGTGGTGTTTCGACCGTATCGGTGACATTTATTTGTTCCGTAACAACGGCATCAGGGCAATTGTCTACTTGGTATCCCAAACTGACATCAAATACACCTGGTATATCAAAATCTAGAGTAAATTCCTCTGGATTAATAAAATTCAAGGTAGCGTTTCCATTATCGAAAGTAATATCTTGAGTTGTTATTCCAGAAGGTTGTGTTGGAATGGTTACTGTTACAATTTCATCTATACAAATGTCTGCCATATCCAATGCAATACTTGGAGTAGGTACATCTATTAATTCAAAATCGATTGATTCAGTTGTTATACAGCCATCATCTGGATTTGTATAACTGAATAATACAGTATATGTATTTGCAGCCAATCCATTAGGATCAAATTCTGCATCTATACCACTCACATTAACACCATCACCTTCATAAGTGAACGTTCCTAAATCAGGTGTTACACCATCAACTGTAGTTAAAAGGTTTACAGGATTATTTAAGATATCATTACTACAAAATATCTGTTGAGAAGCAGTTAGTTCAATGACAGGTACTGCACATGTTCTTGCTTGACAAGTTTCAGTGACAATTTGTGTATTACATCCATTATCAGCTACTGTAGTAATCGTTATTTCAACAACATCGCCTTCATTTAAAACTGGCTCAGTGTATCCGGGAGTGGTTTGTGTTGTTACGACAGGTGTTCCTCCATTTATTGAAACTGAGACTTCATAAGATGAGGCACCGGCTACATCATTCCATCCCAGTTCTACATTATCAGTACCTGGTGTACATGTTATAACAGGAGGAGCAATGGTATCGTTAACCATAATTTGAACCATACCATCATCCATACATGCTGTTGTTGCATTCATAAACGAGGCCATCACTGTTCTTGGACCAGGAGTAGAATAAGTCAAGCCATTCTCATCGCCTATTGCGTCTGCTCCAAAATCCCAAACAGCACCTGCAGGCACGCCGCTGATTGTAATCGATTCTCCCAAACAGAAGACATCGCTACTTGCCACTGGTTCTACGATAGGTGTTTCGTTTACAGTTATAACTGTTGAAAACATTCCGGAACAACCTGCACCATCAGCAAATTCAAAAACAACTGGGTTGTCTCCAATTACTAATTCTGATGAATTAGGATCAAACAATCCAGTTATTGGATCAACACCTCTACCTGTATAAAGTCCAGTGAAATCACTTGGTAATGTAATTTCAAATTGCACCATCATATTTTCAGGATTTCCCTCACATATTTCTATGGCTGGAAAATTTACTATTTGGACACCTGATAAATCACAAGAAGATGCCAAACAATTTGAGTTAGAAGCTATTTCCACACAACTTGTTACTCCTTCAGATGACACTTGGATAACAGCTTCATCATTAGGGCTGACACCAGTTACCGTGTATGTATTATTTGCTAAATCTAAAGTACCTACAGAACCTCCTGGCAAACTGATATCAACAACAGTGTAAGATGTAGCACCAGGCACATCTTCCCATTGAAATATTATTTCAGTTTGATCGCCATCACAAGTAACAGTAGGATTTTCTAACAAAGCTTCCACTTCAACAGTGAATACTTCAGTTGACATACAACCTTGCATATCGGTGACTTCTAAAGTATAATCATACATTCCTGGGGAAGCGTATGTTATTCCTATATTTTGACTATCCGAAGCTCCAGTTGTAATTGAACCTCCTGGCACATCCCAATCATAAGACACGATTGTTGCGGCATTGCCTGTAAATCCTACAAAATATTCGGACCCATCACACACATCAGGCAATCCATCTGTCATAATAGGAGGGCCATCAGTTACTGTAATCGGCAAAGGTATAGAATCACTTGTTCCGCAACCGTTAGCTGCTTGAACATAAAGTGTGTCAGTTGGAACATAATCCGTTATACTCACAGCCAAACTGTCTTCTGCTGTGAACATGACATTATATGAAGGCGGAACAATCCACGTATAGTCCGTATCGACTAGCGTATCAATTGTAAAAGTCAGTAAAGACAAATTAGCTTCACAAAAAACATCTTGATATGGATTCACTTCCGGTGAAGTTGAGGAACCTCCTACGAGATCAAAAGGGCCAAATGTTTGCTCACATTCTGCATCAAGTTCTATACCCGCGAGTTCATCATCCATATAATTCAAGTCTTCTAAAGAAGCCAAAAAGTTTACAAAATAAGATCCACTTTCTAATAATGCTGTTTGCGTATTACTAACAACAAGTCCAGTTATGGCATCGACCCATTCATATGCAGGATTAGATATTGTAACATCATTTCCATCTGGATCTAAAGCAATAAATTGAAAGGTAAATTCTGTTCCATTTGAAGTACAGTCTCCAATGATTACGGTATCAATAATGGTCAAAGGCGTAATTGTCAGAGAAACCAAACTATCACATACATTTCCTTCATAATCGCTTTCAGCGGAACCTTCTCTAATATTAAAATCTCCTTCGATAGGTAAACTGCTTAGGTCTGGAAATTCTTCGTCAAACCAAGTATAAGGTAACATACATTCCCAGATAAAAAGTTCTACTTCCTCTCTTTCGATAGTACCTGCAGGTATAACTTGAATTATTTGAGTAAAATCACAACCACAATCATCTTGAGTTTCTATTTCTAAGATACCATCGGTTGCATTTTCTACTTGATCTAATGTAATAGGTCCTGCGATCCATGGATTCCCATTTTCATCTTCAAAATCTGGTTCCCATCCTGCAACTAAATCAAGTGCACATACTCTTACAACTCCAAATTCTTGCTCACCTGGTGTAACAATATTGATCGTCACACAAGCTTCACCAGCTGCATCCATATCACACTCAGTTGCTGCATTATCAAGACAAATAACATATTCTCCGGGCTCAGGGAAAATCATATTGATACCGTTGGCTCCTAAGGTCCCATCTAAATCACCGACAATAAAATCTGGACCTGTTCCTGAGAAAGGACCAAATTCCCATTCTATAGAGCTGATGTCAGGTCCGGATACTGTCCATGTATATTCTGCTCCTAATGTTTCATAGAATTCATCATCTACAGCAAAATTCACGGGAATACCGGCACAGAAATTACCATCACCTAAGGCATTATCACACGTTCCTCTGATATTATATTCAGGCTCACCGAGATCAACATCATCTAAATCTGGTAAAGCAAATTCTGTAGCGTCTGATATATCCACCTCCACAGTACATATCGACCCCCCACAACCATCGATTGTTAGGTTATAAATCTCACCTACAATAAGGTTTGAGGCTTCTAAGGTTACAGGTGTATCATTACAATCTGCATCTCCAGCTACGCACATACCACCTTCACCTGGACAGCCTTGCCATAATGCCACTTGGACACCTGTTAGACCACCTGGTGTTGTATCGCAAGTCATAGGAAGCGGTGTTACCAATAAAGTTATATCAGTAGATCCCGCTACGAATGAGAACCAGCCTGGATTGTGGAAGGCACCTCCATCGGTGCATAATGCATCAGGTGGAACATCTGCTGTTGCAGGATCAGGGTTTGTAAATGTAGTTCCATCGATGTCATTGATATCACAAAGGGCGATTTCTTCAGAGTCAGTACAAGAATCAGCCTGTGACCAAACAACAGATACGGACATAATAGTCACGCCAAAAAGGAGTAATAGGTTCTTTACCATGATGTTATTAATCGGTCTAAATTATCATTCAAAAAATAGAAATCTCTGAAAATGAACAATTTAAAGTTGGTTTTAGGTATTATCTCACAACCGTAATATTACCTGTTATGAGTGTTTCTGTACCATCTATAAGCAATAATTTTGCCACATAAACATATACACCTTGTACAACAGCTATACCATTGGAATAGCCATCCCAAATCAAAAAATCATTCTCTTCCGATATTTCAGGACGAAAAAGTACTAAATTTCCCCATCTATCTAAAATTCTGAAGTCAAAAACTTTCGTTTTGCCGTCAGAAAGATATAAGGATAAAAAATCATTGTTCCCATCATTATTTGGTGAAAAAATGTTAGGTACAAAATAATTAACTTCATTATCTATGGTTAAAGATAAGGTATCCAATGCTTTACATCCAAATTCATCAGTTATTTCTAATATTATTTCTTCATTTTTATATGCATTTAGGGTAGGATTCAAGCAATTATTGCAATTTAATGAATCTGCTATATTCCAATTAAAATCGATAATTTCATTGGCAGGGATATTTACCATGCCTTCAATTTCAATTTCTTCGCCATATACCGCTGTTATATCGTCTCCTAAATCGATTACCAGCTGCCTTCCTTCACTTATTTCAAAACTTGTATCTCTTTGACAGCCATTTTCATCAATTAATTCTAATGTATATTGCCCAGGAATCAAATTTTCCAGATCTGATTCATTTAAGACGAGGTTTCCATTTAAGAAAACGTCAAAGTCTATACTACCGCTGATGTTTTCAAATTTGATGCTGCCAACTTCGCCAAAACAGATTGGATCTACTATCAAGAAGTTAATATTACTTAAAGAATCTTCTATTTCTTCTACAATCAATGTTTCTGAATAAGTACAAAGACTGATTGTGTCTTCTATAAATAATTCTACTTGCCCCGCATCTTGAATTATCAATTCAGTTTGATCACTTATTTGTGTCCCATCTAGAATCCAGCTAAATATCAAATTATCTATATTTCCATTCACATCAGCTTGAAGCGAAATCTCTAGATTATTACAATTTATTTCAGTGCCTGAAAGCGCATTTATATTGGCATTTATCTCAGAATTTAAATCTGGTACATTAATGGTTAAAGAATTTGAACAATTATTGACATCTGTCCCTTCGAATAAATAGTCTCCTGGCATGTCAACGAGAATACAGGAATCATTTGAAATAATTTGATTGTTAAAAATCCAATTAAGAGACGCTATGTTTTCATTTAAATGACAGAGCATCACATTTGAATTGGCACAATTAATAGCGCCTCCTAAAAGCTCTATATCAAAAGGCACGTTTACAATTTCAAATTCAAGACCAGATGTTGTCGTACAGCCATTAGTCCCAAAAACTTCTATTTCATAAAGTCCAGAACTCATTGGAAATGGTGTCAACTGAGTCGATGAAAAATTATCAGGTCCCATCCATCTCACTGAATCAAACGGTGATAATACTTCAACGAAAAACATGGGAACATCTTCACCGCAATTAATTGACAAATCTTCTACGTTTACAAATGGGTCTTCACTTTCTTCAATAATTTCGAAAGAAACCGATTTTGAGCAATTGTTTTCATCATTTATAATCAAATTATAAAATCCTGACTCTTGGAGTAAAACCGTATCAAGGTTACTCGTCAAGTTTTGAGGGCCAATAAATTCAAACGCTGGATTAATCACATTCGTAGTAATAATAACTTCTGATTCTGGATTTATACAATCTATTACTGAATGAGATACATCAATAGTAATTTCTGTTGCCTGATGTTCTAAATTTAATACATCGATTCTTTCACATGTTCCTAGGTTTGATGTGATATTATAAGTCCCTTCTTCATAGGTAAAAAAAGTATTTGGATTAACTTCATTTACATTTGATGGTCCATTGAAGTCAAATTGAGCACCAGTTGGATTTGTAATCAGTTCAATAACAAAGCTGTCTTGAAAACAAATTGGTGGCGTATAAATAATTTCAAATTCAAACGTATCAATATTTTCAATGAAGATTGAGTCCGTACTCACACATCCATTGGATACTGCGGATAAATAATAATTACCACCTGAAGAAATTTCCGCAATAGGACCGATATCATTTTCAAGAAGTCCGTCATTTGTAAACCAAGAATACAATTCTATATTCCCTTCATTAACTTGACTGTTATTGCCATTTAGAAAAATAGACAAACCACATTGAACTTGCGAATCGCCTGCAGATATTTCAGCTTCTGGAATTATTTTTTTTGCTTGTAAATGAATAATAGAATCACACTGGTCTAGCAATAAATTAGCTACCAAAAGCACTGTATCTACATCTTCAGTAAAAATTAAGTCTCTATAAAAAAGGGAGTCACCTTGACAAAAAATAGTATCAATTTCTACGCTGGTTGGGACCTCTAATATCCTTAGTGTTAAACAATTAAAAGTTAAATCGCCACAGTATAATCTGTTTGAGTAAAGAGAATCAATTTCCTCTCTTGTTGTTTGATTAAAGATGATATCCTCACTTGATTTTTGATAAGCCATACCACATACTTCATAAATACCAGGAGGGAGATCTGATATTTCGTTTGGAGAGTCAGCATATTTAACAACAGAATCATTTTCAGTATAAATAAATGTATAATCCTGTTGACTGTTTATGATGGAATCCTGAAAAAGTTGAAACTGCATTTGATCTGATGCTGGATCTGATTCACAAAACGTATAAATCCCACCTGGCGATGAAAAGTTGAAGTCGCCAGCAAATAAAAAGCATTCTTCACAGGAAGAGCCTGTGCTGTCACAGAAGATAAGTTCAAAGTATTCAAGAACACCTTCCACCTCACCTAAGTTTTCTATTTCTAAAACCCAAGAGCCATTTGCACTGCCTTGATTAAAATCTTCTAAACAGCCAGAAAAGGGATGATATATTCCTGAAAAATTTGTGAAAGATCCCCAAGGTTCACCATTATCCCAAACACCAGCAATACCTGCATCAGGTGCATTTGGGACAGCACATGGTACAAAGGTGACATTCCATGCTTGAAAGAGCCCTACTGAAGCATTTATTCTTCCAGGGCCCACTAAAATAACTCTTTGGCCTTCAGGAGAAACCAGTGTCATTCTTAAATTTTCTAATTGGTTATGTTTGAATACTAATCTGACCCCACATATAGCTTGATTAACTCCCAGCTGATCATTAAGCAGACCACTTACATTTAAAATTACATTACTTGATGATTGAGAAACTATTGTCACTTCCGCTGTGGTCGCGCATTGACTGATCAGCATGAGTGGTTTAGACATACTAAGACATAACACCGATAATATAACCAGGTATTTTAAGTGTAAAGAACACTTTAAAAAATCAATGATTTTATGTTTATCTAACAGATTCAATATACTTTGTACATAAAAAAAACGGTATAAAGATAACCCTTGTTAAGTTAGCTTTATACCGTATTTACCATTAAAGATAGAGAATAATTACCACTTATCAATCTCTATACTTTTATTGATCTTTTATCGTAGGGCAGTAATGTTTCCAACAAACAATTCTTCTTCGCCATCTGCATAGGTCACTGTGACCATATAAACATAGACACCTTGTTCAACGACACCTCCGTTGAAGGTGCCATCCCAACCAAATTCTTTGTCATTCGGCGCATGATTTGGTTCTGCAGCAAAAACCAATTCTCCCCATCTGTCCATGATTAAAAATTCATTTACTGTTTCAACATATTGATCTGCTTGCACATAAAAAATATTGTTGTTGTCATTTGAAAAAGGAGAGAATGTATTAGGGATATATACATCCTTTACTATCCGTTCTCTTACAACGACACAGTCTTCTGAGACACATCCATTCAGATCAGTTACCGTTGCACAATACTCGCCTATTCCATCAGGATCTACTTCGATTATGAGACATTGGTCTACGCCACCTGAACAAATCACATTGCCATCTTCAGTCCATACAATATTTGCTATCATAGAAACATCAACAGAGGTAGCTAATTCTAATGTTACTGCTCCAATATCAGCTTCTATATTTCTGTCTTCACCTGTGTCGACACTGAAAGGACCAGGTTCAGAAATAATTAAATTAGGTAATTCAGATTGACAACCATTTTCATCTTCGATTAAAATTGTATATGATCCAGGGGCCAGATTATTAAAGTTAGTATTCTGAGTCCAAGTACTTCCGCCATCAATAGAATATAAATAGGTTCCACCTCCACTTGGGACGCTTGCAACTATGATCGCACCATCATTGGCGTCAGCGCAAGGCGAATTTTCAACTTCAGTTTCAATATCTGGTATTACAATTACCTCAACTGATATACTGTTATCTGGACAAGGAGCAATGTTTTCAAAAGCATAAACAAACTCATACATACCTGGTTCTTGTCCATCACCTGTAAATGTGTTGTCAGCAAAATTAAATCCTGCCGTATTGACAACAGATGACCAACGTCCTCCTGCGTCTTGATTGTTTAATAAATCATCTAATTGGACAACTTCACCATCTTTTATACAAAGTTGCGTAAATGCCAATTCTCCAACTGAAGGGTAATCAACCACTTCTAAAGTTGTCTGACTAAACTGATCACAATCAGCCGAAGGCGTGATATTTGGTGTATATTGTAAAGTATAAATTCCAGCTTCTTCACCATTCAAGGAAAGTATATTTCCAGAGAGGGAAATTGCAGTTGGTCCATTTACTACACTCCATGTGCCTGGTTCAATATCGCTTGTTTCCAAACTCGATAAATCTAAATTTCCATTTAAATTACATAACGAATTTGGTGGTATTATTGACAGATTAGGGCAACTACAATCTTTAATAATGACTTCCGTAGTATAAGCTCTTTCATCACAAGTTACAGAACCAGTTGCGGTATTAAAAACAAATTCAAGCACTTCACCAACATCATCACTATCAAAACAAATATTTCCAAGATCAGAAGCATCACCATCATAATTCGAAGGAATTGTCCAATCTCCAGGTGCTCCTGTTAGGTATGTTGTCAAATCGATGCAATTAGGGCCATTTATACTGACTTCGTTACAAACCTCAACATTAGGAATATGATTAACTATAGGTGGTGTGACTACTTCTATAGAAATTTGCCCAAATTCTGGACATCCAATAGGCACCTCATTTAGAGTATATTGAAAAAGATAAAATCCATTCAAAACTGATATATCTATAATTGATCCATTAGCAATTGCCACAGATGGCGTACCATTTACAAACGACCACTCACCTTCAGGAGAATTTGGTGGAATGTAACTATTTAAATCAACAGGTGGTCCATCATTACATACAGGCGTTGGTGAAATAAATGCTACTGATGGACAATTACAATTTCTCACTTCTACTTCCATAGTGTAACTTACATTGTCGCAAGGTGCGATCGCTGTTGTTGTCGTATAAGTAAATACATAAATCCCAGGATTAACATCCAAGAAGTCAACAGCCATCACATCGTCAATAAAACCACCATTATAATTTAATGGAGCAGTCCACATTCCTTCAGATCCTGAAACGAAAGTTGTAAAATCCAAGGCTGTAGGAAAGACTGTAATATTTGTTCCATTGCAAGCTGATTCAATTTCTGAAATTTCTGCTGAAGGAGGATCAATGATTTCCAAGTCGCCAGAAATTGAATTAGTACAAGAACCACCTAATGAATTGGTAAAAGTAAATGTCAATTCATATGTACCTGCAGGTCTGTCATCTGAAAAGACAGATGTCCCAATTAATACAGAATCATCAGGTCCATTGATTGACCAAACGCCCGGTTCATTTTCTGGATTCGTCAATAATGTTTCCAAATTATAAGTTCCTCCAGAATTACAAAGTGGAGGCAAAGCAGCCAATGCCAATTCTGGGCAACTGCAATCACGCACAGTTATATCTAAGGGAATGGATACAGGATCACAAGGCGAATTTAATTCTTCCATGAAATAGAAAAAGCGATAATCACCAAGTGGTTGACTTGTAAATGAAACCACATTATCGGCATCAATTGTTAGTCCCATCTCATTTGTTGACCACGTTCCAGGATCTCCAGATATAAATAAGTCATCCAAATCAATAAAGTCAGGACCATTACCAGTATCCTCATTACATACTGTTACGTTAGAAGCCAACTCTGCGGATAATTCATTGAAGACGACAAAGGTTACCGACGAATCAATACTGCATTCTGCTGGTTGATTTATATCATCTAAAGTGAATGTCAGCGTATAAACACCAGGAGGTGTTTGGTCACTTGATATTAATTGGTCATTCAATATTGCCATCCCTGCTGGCAATACAGACCATATTCCAGGTTCTGTTGTTATTTGAATGAGAGATAAGTCAAAAGTATCAGGTTCATTGCAAAAGTCAGGAGGTGTATTAATAGCTACACTTGGGCAAGAACAATCGGAAACATCAATTGTAAAAACATATGTATCTTCAGTACAAGGTTCTTGCGCTTGATTGGTTACAAAAGTGTAATTTAATGATCCTGGAAGCTGGCCTGTAAAATCAACATTATCTGGTGTTGATACAGGAATGTTATTTTCATCAAACCAAGACCCATTAACTCCAGTTTCGAAAGAAGTTAGATCTACAAAAGTTGGTAAGCCACCTGTATTGATATTACAAACTGCTGTGTTCAATTGAATTAAAGCATTTGGTAAAGGGTCGAATTGCAAAACCTCAAAATCATCCGTCCCAGAGCAAGCAGACATGCCACTGCCAAGTACCACATTTAAAGTATAAATGCCCCCTGTTGAAACTTCGATAGTTTGCGTATTTCCAACATTATCATTGTTATCATCTAACCATTCATATTCATCAAATCCTGGTCCACCATTTAATTCGACTACTGATCCTGTACAGAGATTACCTCCATCAATTTCAGGATTAAGTTGTTGGTTAACATCTATACTTATTATTTGTGAGGATAAACATCCTGAGGGTGTAACAACGTCTAAATTCCAATCTCCTCCTGCAGCAATCGTCGCTGTTTGTGTTGTTATCATTGTTCCAGAAGGGCCAGTCCACAAATAGCTATTTGCTGGATCACCTTGTGCAGTTAATATTGTTTGAGCACCAGGGCAAATAGACGTTGAACCTGTTACATTAATATCTGGGAGTGGATTTACTACAATTTTAATACTATCAGTAACTACACAGTCGTCGTTGGTTTCAGCTACTAAGTAATAAGTTATTGTATCCAATGGCGTAACGACAATTGAATCAGTACTTTCTCCATTTGACCAATCAAGGTCAACATAATCATCAACATTTAAAAGTGAAATTGTTACTGTTGTTCCTTGACAAATTGTGTCGTTTGGAATTACCTCAAATTGAGGTAAAGGAACTGGTGGCAATTCTAATTCTACATAATCAGTACAACCATTAGTCGAAGTACCTAAAAGCAAATAGGTTCCATATTCTTCTGCGAGGTAAGTGATATTATCACCAAAAGCAGTGGCGACTGAAGTTGCATTTAAAATTGTTGTGCCATCATATATCCAATCACCATTATCGTCATAAAAAAGTTCAAAAGTTACCATCAAACCATCACGATCGTAACCTATTAAATTAAATGCAGTTCCAAAGCACTCATCAATTTCTAAAATCATGTCAGGACCATTGTCAACAATAAATTCTGTCTGAGCAGAATACTCACATCCGAAATCGTCAATGATGGTTCCAAATATTGTATATGTTCTTGCCGAAGACTCTTCTTCATTTATAATAAGATTTTGGCTATCATCTCCATTTACAAACTCAAGGCCAGTAGGATTAGATTCCCATTGAAATTCATAAGGGCCCGTTCCAGCGCTTTCGAATTCTAAAAACAGTTCAGGTAAGTCAAGAATACCATCTTTACACACACCGACATACGGGTTGATTATTTCTGGGTATAAAGGTTCTATAATTTCATATTCAATGGCCACATCCTTTGTACACCCAAATTCATCAGTAACCAATAAACGAATTTCATATTCCCCTGGAAATAAGTCTGGATTTTCGGGTAGAACGATTGAAGCATCAGAACTTCCATCTTCCCATAAATATTCATACGGCCCTCCATTTCCACCTGAAACTAGAGGTGTAATTTCCATTGGGTCTTGGAAACAAATGTAATATGGGTCTTCACCTTCAACTTCAATTTCGGGGTATACCACAACTTCAATCAATGTTCTTGGACCTTCACAAATTGACTCTGGGTCAAGGGCGTAAACTTCGTAATATAAGATCGTAATTTCATCGCCATCATTTTCGATTTGGTCGGCAATAACACCCATGCCACCAGGAAATATGTGATCTGATGCACCACTTGTGTTTCCTTCATCAAAGACTTCAACAATGATGTCGACATCTGATCCATCCTCAGATTCTAATGGAATGTCTAAAACTTGATCATGACATATTTCTACATCATCACCTAATATAAAAACCAACGAAGTACAATCGAGAATTGCATTAAATGTTACAGGAATATCACCAGAGCAAGAGTTGTTACTCCAACATCCTGTTTGACCATCGGCCATCGTAAAAATATGGACTTTAAGATCTGTAAAGTCTTCGTCATCACATTGGCCAATATCATCCAATAGTCCAACTTGCAAATCAAAGCAAAATTCAACTTCTTGTGTTGATCCACAACTTGCCGGTAATCCCCACATTGTATTTGGGTTACCATCATTAGCACAACCGCCACCACCGTCAGAAGTTGCCCACCAGCCACCAGGTAGAGGATCACCGTCAGAAAGCGTTCCAGGTCCATATTCTAATCCTAGCCCATTGGGTGTATCAATAGTTCCTAATACAGAACTTGGCGCCAAATAAGCCACATCACCTTCTGGTAACCAAAACCAAGAACCACCAGGTCCTTGCACATCTATTGGTAAAGATTCTAAATCCCATCCACCTCCAACTGTTGGAATAATACCTTGAATCCATTGACAGTTATTTCCTTCTCCTATTGGATCAACAGTAAATGTGACTTCGTAACAAAAATTTACAATTTCTCCTGGACAGTAAGGTCCTTCAGGATCTGCGTCTGGGTATTCGGGTCTGGTTGGTTCAATGCTTCCTTCGGAACATTCTACTTCACTTTCATCTGTTGCAACACAAACTTCAAACTCTCCTGGATCCCCACCACTTCCGGTAGAGACTTCTATATAATAGGTTAAGTTACCACTAACAGCTACTTCAACAATATCTCCCGATGCTACATCATTACATCCTGACAAGATACTGCCACAATCAACTTGATGGATGGAAATTATTGGATCAATATTTCCTCCTCCAACATCATTGACAACAACTGTCATTTCAGTTGCCAGTTCATCAGTTAATACTTCAAACCAAACGCCTCCTTGGCTTCCACAATCGGAGTCACAAGAAAAAGTTGTACAACCTGTTTCACAAACTTCTCCAGATCCAGTTGTTGGAGACATTAAAGCACCATCACCACATTCTTCACCAAAAGCACATGCTACTGCAGGATCCACTGTCAATTCGAAAGATCCACAACCATCTAATGATGACGTTACGTGTATGTACATAAAATCCTCACCACAGTTTGGTGTTTCAAATGTATAGCTTCCTGCACCACCGCAGTAGGGTTCATTTAATAGTTCACCACCACAACTTCCTGCATATATTTCAATACCAATGTTTCCTGACATATCAATATTAGTGAAGTTGAATACAGAGCCATCACCATCTACTCCTGCATAAACCAACCATACACCAGTTTCACTTCCTCCACATGCATCTGTACCTTCAATTATTCCGCAGCACGTATTTAATCCATCTCCTGACTCAATATCAGCTGCATTACCACACGCATCGTTTTGAGGAGGTTCATTCATTGTAATATCAAAAGAAAAAGTGCCTTCACCAGAAGTAAGTGCGGCACCTATTAGATAAGTTGTATTACCTGACACAGGAAAATTTGTATCTCCAGTTACACATGGTGTTACTGAAGATCCACCGCAACCATCTAAAATTGCCAATTCCAAATTGGAGCTCAACTCAGAAAAGTCAACACTTGTAGCAGCTGATGTTGTTGTAAACTCAAACCATACAGTAGGATTTACATCGATATCACAACCTGATCCAAAATCTGATGGTTCAGGACAAGCCCCCGTAGAATCGCCATCTACAGTTTCAGGACCACAAACAATCGAAGGAGTTATATCGTCTGCATTTGAACAATCATCATTACTCACTGAACTCGTTGTCTCGGTAAAAGCTATATCAAATTCACCTGTATTGCCAAAGTCTGATGCAACTTGAATGTAGTAAGTCCCCGTTGCTAAACAAGTAATCATAAGTGAAGCGCTGCATTCCTCTAATAGAAGTGTTGAACAATCTGAATAAATTGCCAAAACCGGATCAGTTATTCCCTGACTGGTCAGATCGATTTCAAATAAACTAAGGTCTTGATCGAGTGTGTATTCATACCATACTGAAGCATTTCCATCTGATCCACAAATACCATCATCAGTTGTTGCGCAATTATTGTTATCACCAGAAATGCCTGATCCTGAAGCAGGAGCAGCATTTGAACAATCATCATTAGAAGGCGATGATGGTGCATCAACGGTGAAGTCTCCATTGACTAAAACATAATAAGTTGTAGATGGGTCTGCGGCAACAATCAAACCATTACCACAATCTACAACTGCATTTAATCCGGAGCAATCGCCTTCAAATAAGTTGAAATCGGGTCCAGAAATCGTAAATTCTTGAACAGCATCATTGGTTGTAAATGTAAACCATGTTCCATCAAGACCTACCATACAATTTATGGCTTCTGGATCAGGTGTCGTTCCCGCATCTCCAGAACCTGATATTGAAGCACCACAAGTCAGCTCTCCTTCATCATAGGCACCACTACATAAATCTTGTGTAAATGAGACAGAATACACACCTAAAAGTATAAACGTAAGTACAAATCGAATCATAGTTCAATGCATTTGCACCTCAGATTATAGTTCTAGATACTCGGTTAGTCGGTACTAAATCCTGGATCTGAAGGTGTTATAAGTTAAAAATCCAAGATTGTGCTAACCCAAATTTAATCATAACGGACTTAAATCCTAAGAAATAGATACTTATTTTAAAGCAAACGCTGTCCTTAACAGACTGCTTATTTTACTCCCCTCACAACGTTATTTTAAATTCTAAATATTCCTAAGATTCAAGTTGTTTTCTTTTCAGAGTTCTTTATATTTTAGCATGAATTAAAATTTACAATAAAATGACGGATGCTTATCCGGAGTTTTTTTTCTAATATAAGAACAGATTAAAAATTATCTTCATTTGTAAATACCTCAATATTAGATGTTCAGAACAAACCGCACCCACTTTTTCTAATCCTACAATTTCAATCTAGGTATAGAAAATATTTCTGAATGGTTGATAGTAAACATTATTTTTGATGTAATGAACAATTAAAACTTATGTATAACATAATCTGGAATCAATTTGGTGCTGCTTTAGATATGCTTCGAAATGCAATCGAAAAGTGTCCTGATAACTATTGGGATGAAACAGATCAATTATGGTACTTGGCTTATCACACACTTTTTTGGACAGAATACTATCTTGACGATTATGAGCTGCCCTTTAAATCAACAACTTTTGGACATTCTGAGTTTGATCCCAAAGGTGTAAAACCCAATCGAGTGTTCTCCAAGCTAGAATTAATCAATGCTTTAGAAAAAATTAAAAAAAATGCCGAGTTAAAGATTACGAACTTGAATGAGGAAGATGCACAAAAACCATTCAGTGGGTACAAAAAAGGATATACATTTACTGAAATAACACTTTATAATATGCGGCACATCCAACATCATGCAGCTCAAATGAACATTCTTCTCAGGCAGAAAATAGATGATGCACCAGGTTGGGTTTCAAGAGTTAGGATTAAGGATTAAGGATTATGAATTAAAAAATGTTGTGGGTTTCGATAATACTTAATTTTTTTCTTTTCCTAATTTATGGACTTCATCAAACAGTTTCTTTACCTGCAAATCTCCAAACCCATAAATGGCTTCTCTTGAGGAAAATTCTTTAAATACTTTTCCAAAATCTATGCTTCCTAATTCTTCTATGATTTCTTTTATAGCTTGATGCGGCCGACTCAGTTCTCCATCTTTTGGAGCTCGGTCTGCATGTGCTTGAATAGCTGGTGGTAAAAATGTAAACTCATCTTGATACTTCAAACCAATTTCTTTCATTTTATCTAAATCATGATCTTGATAATTTTGCCATATTTGAGTGAATATAGTATGATCATTTAAATAGGTTTTGTTTTGGAAACAACTTTCTAATTCTGATTCACTTAATCCACCAAATCCATAGGGTGAATGCTTGGCAGGTCTCACCAAAAATAAATTCACTTTAGATTTTGACAACAAATAAATGACGAACCATAAATTAACTTGGCAAAACAAATCATCTTCAAACCATAGAAAAACATTAGAAGCTTCTGGGATATTAAGCATAGCTTGAAATTGAGGCACAACTTCATTAAAGTATTTTCCCTTTGAATCGATTTCTGAATTATAGTTAGATTCTAAATATTCAGATCTGATCTTAAAAAACGCTTCTAAATTATCAGCGGTTACTGGTCCGTCGACAAGACATTCTCTTACAATTAGTTTCTGTCCTTTTATGTTATTTGGGAAGAATTCAGAGAGAGCATCTCCATTTAAAATATGAAAAGTGTTATCCATAAAATTAGAACTAAAATATTTCCATTATTTCAAAATTAATATCATTAAAAGAAAATACATCTCCTTTTGGTTTTCCTATCAACGCTTTCGCAATCGGTGATTGGGGAGAAACGACAAAGACAATTTGATTGTTAACTTGCACTTTTCCAATGCCAATACTAATAAAATATTGTGCGTTCTCCGTTATAACCAAACTTCCAACCTGAACAGTTTCATTTGGGTTTAAATTAATTTGTGCCAACTGATTTTTCAAAGTCAAATTTTGATTTAGAAAACCTTCATTCATTTCTTGTTCTCTTTGAATCATTGCACGTCCTGTTTCAAATTTATCACCTGCACTGGATTTGGTTTCATTACTTTTTGAATCGATGGTTCTTTCTATCGTTTTGCGATATTTGTCAATTCTTTGATCAAGAATTTCATTAATAGCGACGAAGAGTTTTGATTTTATATCCTTCATCTATTTATAAAATAAGAAGGCCATAATTCCTAATTATCGCCATTGTTTCAGAATTCCAAAATTCTTCAAAATCATCAAATTTTGTTTCATAACTTTTCTTGATTTCAGAAACAGTTAGTATTTCAGCATTCAAATAATGAGATTCTTTGATAAGCCATTGAAGCCAATTTCCTTTTTCTTTAGAGACTGCTAATTCGAATGACTCTTTTTTATTTATTAAATTTAGAATAGCGATTGAATCTGAAATTTGATAATCAATATTCTGACCAATCCAAATTACTTTAGAAGAATTCTTATAGTTTATTCTGTCATCCTTTTGAACAGCATTGGCGATAAAATCTTTGTCAACTGTGGTTTCTGGAATTTCAAAATCAAACCATTCTTGAAGTGGAAAGTCGAAGCACTGATCATGCATAAAATTATAAATCGACTTTTTTAAACCGAAACTGAATTGACTGTGATCGATTCCTGTTTCATCTTCAAAATCGATATCGTTATGAGCAAAACTATGTGGCACCAGCATTGGCGTTACACCGTACAATTCTGGTTGTTTGCCAATTGGACTATGTGCAGTCAATGCAAACTGATGCCAGAATCCTGAATTAATGACACCACATTCAAAAAGCTGACGGACCATTTCCAAACTATCAATTGTTTCTTGAATGGTCTGCGTAGGATAACCATACATTAAATAAGCATGTACCATAATTCCTGCCTGCGTAAAATTGTTCGTAACTTGAGCAACTTGTTCTACCGTAACACCTTTGTCAATCAACTCAAGCAGTCGATCTGAAGCCACCTCTAAGCCACCTGACACAGCAATACAACCTGATTTTTGCAATAATCGGCAGAGGTCTAGACTGAAGTTTTTCTCAAATCGAATATTAGTCCACCAAGTTACTTTTAATTCACGCTTTAATATTTCAATAGCTAATGCGCGCATCAAAGCTGGCGGAGCAGCTTCATCAACAAAGTGAAATCCTTTATATCCAGTTTGCTGAATCATTTCCTCCATTCTGTTTACAAGAATGCTGGCTGTAATCGGTTCGTAAGATTGTATGTAATCCAAGGATGTATCACAAAACGTACATTTCCCCCAATAACAACCATGAGCCATTGTTAATTTCAACCATTTGCCATCCGTCCACAGACTGTGCATCGGATTTACCATCTCAACGATGGCCAAGTATTTTTGCAAATCGATATCGCTGTAATCTGGTGTTCCTAAGTTATCTTGTTTATAGTCAGATCTCAAGGAGAAGTTATTATAAACAACTTCATTATTTTCTAATACAAAAGTACGTTTGAGTAAATTGTAATCACTGTTGCTTGGCGTTGGATTTAAAACGTTATTGTAAATCAATTCAATGGGCAACTCGCCATCATCTAAAGAAATAAAATCAAAAAAAGTAAACACACGTTTATCGCTTATTGATCTTAATTCTGTATTAGCAAATCCACCGCCCATGGCCGTTTTTATGCTTGGGAAATTCGATTTTATGAATTGAGCACATTTAAATGCGCTGTATAAGTTACCGGGAAATGGGACTGAGAAACAAACAAGTTTGGGATTGTTCTCATTTATTTTTTTAGAAAGGATTTCTAGTGCGATGTCATCGATATAAGTGTTTGCGCCATTTAGTTTTTCGAATAACTTATCAAATGTATGTGCACTCTGCCCTATCTTCTCAGCATACCGACTGAAACCAAAATCGCTATCAATGTTCTCTTTGATAAAATCAGATAAATCCTCTAAGTAAAGTGTTGAAAAATATTTCGCTTTATCAATTATGCCCATTTGCCCGAAAGCCCAATCCATGTCATTTACTTGCTCAAATCTTTTGGCCTGAGGCAAATACATTTCAGTGCAAATTATCCGGGCCAGCGATTCGTTGCTTCCTTGCAAAAACAGAATGACCTCGTCAATCGAATTGATGTATTCATTTTTCAGCTGCCATATTCTTTTACTGTTTGGTGATAGTGAATCGCTGTTAACTTTGCTAAATAATTTTATTAATCCTGATTTCGAAAAGACAGATAAAATTACATCTATTCCTAAGTCTAATTGAAATGCAGATATCCCTTTTGTATTCAAAAACCCTTTTAGATAAGGCGTTGCAGGATAGGGTGTGTTTAATTGGGTAAACGGTGGTGTTATGAGTACTACATCTGTCAAATTACGGTCTACTATTTGAGATGCAAGTTAATTCAATAAACCTTAAAAACAATCTGGTCAACAAAAATTATAAAGTATATTTGTCGAATGGAATTACATGTTATTGAAACTGGATATTTTAAATTGGATGGTGGTGCTATGTTTGGTGTTGTCCCAAAACAGATGTGGTCAAAAATTAATCCTCCTGATGATAATAACATGTGTACTTGGGCATTGCGTTGTCTGCTTGTCAAAGATGGAGATCGTGTTATCTTAATTGATTCTGGAATGGGCAATAAACAAGATGAAAAATTTAGATCTCATTTTGAACCCCATGGTGAAGCTACACTTATATCAAGTATAAAGAAAGCTGGATACGCACCTGAAGAAATTACAGACGTATTGTTAACCCACCTGCATTTCGATCATGTGGGCGGTGCAGTTTATAGAAATAAAGATCAAGAGTTGGTACCTACTTTTCCAAATGCAACTTATTGGTCAAGTGAAGATCATTTCAATTGGGCTATAGATCCGAATTATAGAGAAAAAGCATCTTTTTTAAAAGAGAATTTTGTTCCTTTAAAAGAACAAGGAAAACTCAAATATATGCCCGTGGAAAACGGCATTCACTTTTCAGAAAATATTACACTGGACTTTTACAACGGGCATACTGAAGCACTCATGGCTCCCACGATCAGTCTTCCTGATGGTAAGAAAATTGTGTTTACTTCAGACTTATTACCATCTTCTGGACACGTTCGAATGCCATATGTCATGAGTTATGATATCAGACCGTTAGTAACGTTGAAAGAAAAAGCTAAATTCTACGAAAAAGCATTAGATGACAATACTTATATCTTTTTTGAGCATGACAGATTGAATGTCTTAGGTCAATTAACAAGGAATGATAGAGGAAGATATGGCATAAAACTCATTTCAGAATTTGATGGTCTCATTGGTTTATAATAAAAACTATTTTTCTGATAGACTCTCTCCTATCATTCTGTGTGCTTGATTTAATATATCTTCATTGGACTGTCCTTCTCGGTAAATGGGATCTAACACTGTCCAACTTATTTTTTTAAAGACATTCAAAGGATAAGCTTTTTTATTCATATACAAATCACCTGTTCCCTTAATTGCGATTGGCAAAATGATGGCATTAGGCGCCTTTTTTATAAGGGCTTCAAAACCTCCTAATTTAAATCGCGTCAATTCATTGGATCTTGTACCTTCGGGAAATATAACTGCTGCAAAATTATTTTCATTTATAAAAGCGCCAAGTTTCATTATTTCGTTTATGGATTGACTGCGATCCTTCCTATCGATAATCGCAGCACCACTTTTTCTAAGATTGTACGATACACTTGGGATACCTTTCGACAATGATTTTTTAGAAACAAAAACGGGTTTAAGTTGACTTAGTAATCCATAAATGCCAGTAATATCATGTAAACTGCTGTGATTAGCTAAAACGATAAGCGGTTTGTCTTTAGGAATTTTATGTTTGTCTTTTACTTTAATGCTTGTTCCCAAAACACGCAATGCATTTACAAGACAATAATTAAGAACATACACAACCTTTTGATGTGCTGTTCTTCCAAATAATTGATAAGCTAAAACTTGAATTGGATGAAAAACAACCAATATTAAACCAAACAAAAAATAAAATATTGGCGTCAGCAAATGTGCTAATATGAATTTCATTGGTAATTGCTATTTTGGGCTCTAAAGTACATAGATTTTATGGTTGCATGTTAGTTACAATTTGTATAAAAAGTAATACCATATTTAATTTGTCATATCATTTGATATTTTATTTAGGCTATAAATCGTGGATTGTATAATTTTTTTATATTTTTCAACTTATTGTAAAGAGTACACTTTCAAGTATTCACAAAAAACGAAATAAAAAATGAATTTCAGTAACACAGACTTAGGGATTTTTGTAGTATATCTCGTCGCCATGATGGGTATAGGTATTTGGATATCGGTAAGGAATAAAAGTAAGAATACCAAAGATTACTTTTTAGCCGATAAGTCATTGCCATGGTGGGTTATTGGTGGTTCATTGATAGCATCCAATATTTCTGCCGAACAAATGATTGGCATGTCAGGATCGGGATTTGTTATTGGGATGGCGATAGCTACTTACGAATTGATGGCAGCGGCTACATTGTTAGTAGTTGCTAAATTTTTATTACCTCTGTTTTTAAAGCATAACATCAGCACGATGCCGCAGTTTTTAGAACAGAGATATGACGGTCGCGTAAGAACAGGATTGGCGATTTTTTGGTTGATGCTTTTCGTTTTTGTCAATATTACTTCACTATTATTTTTAGGAAGTTTGGCTATAAACAGTATTCTTGGTGTACCAATCTTTTGGTCGGTTATAGGATTAGCTATCTATGCTTCAACATTTTCCATATTTGGCGGACTACGAGCTGTCGTATGGACTGATGTGATTCAGGTTGTGGTGTTATTGTTTGGTGGGATTTTAGCGACAATTACAATTTTAAATGCGTTATCAGATGGCGGTGGATTTATTGAAGGATTGAAAATGCTTTATGAAAAGGCGCCTGAAAAATTTGATATGATATTCAGCAAAGATGCCACATTTACTAATATAGAAACGGGAGAGAAAGAATCTGCTTACGCTTTGTTACCAGGTATTGGCGTTTTAGTAGGTGGTATGTGGATTGCTAATTTATACTACTGGGGTTTTAATCAATATATAATTCAAAGAGCCTTAGCTGCGAAAAATATTAGAGAAGCGCAAAAGGGTTTATTATTTGCATCTTTCCTTAAAGTATTTATGCCATTTGTAGTTGTACTTCCAGGAATCGCAGCTTATGTTATGGGTGCTGAACTTGAGAAAGCTGACCAAGCTTTTCCATGGGTTGTCAACAATTATGTAGATACAGGATTGAAGGGCATTGTTGTGGCCGCTTTGGTTGCCGCTATCGGATCTTCTTTAAGTTCGATAGTTAACAGTACATCTACTATCTACACGTTAGACATTCATAAGAGAATATTTAATAAAGAAGCCAGTGAGATGAGTTTGGTAAAAACGGGGCGTATTGTTGCCGCAGTTTCATTAATAATTGGTATTATAATGACGCCTGCTCTTCAAAGTTTCGATCAAGTATTCCAATTTATTCAAGAATATACAGGATTCATTTCACCAGCCATATTAGCCGTATTTATATTAGGATTATTTTGGAAGAGGACGACGACGGAAGCTGCCTTGGCAGCCATCTTTGTAGCTATTCCATTAAGTTTAGGTATGAAATCCATGTTTGCAGAAATGCCGTTTTTAGATCGAATGGGCTACATATTCTTGATCTTATCAGGACTCATGATTGTCATTTCTCTATTTGGTAAAACAGACAAAGGATTAGACAACGAACGATCTTTATTTAAAACCAGTGCTGCTTTCAATTTTGGCAGTCTGATCGTAGTAGCTTTATTGGCAGCGATTTATGCTTTGTTCTGGTAATCGAAATATGACCTCTAGTTAGAAAGAGCTTTTATAAGTTTTCTTGTCAATAACTATTTTTGCTATAACTTCTTTTAAAATTTGAGAAGTACCGCCACCGATAGGCCCTAATCGGCTGTCTCTTGACATTCTTGCTAGAGGATATTCTTCCATGTATCCATATCCACCGAGATATTGTAAGCAGTTATAAATGACCTCATCTGCCACTTTTGTAGATTGCAATTTTGACATAGTTGCTTGTCTGACTGGATATTCCCCTCTATTCAGTTTATCAACTATCGCGTAATTAAATATCTTCTGAATTTCTACTGAAGTCGCCATTTCTGCAATGCTGTGTCTGAGCGCTTGAAACCTATCTAAAGTTTGTCCAAAGGCTTTTCGTTCTGACATATATTGTAAGGTATATTCCAAAGCATACTCTGCTCTTGCATGTGCATTAACGCCCATGATTAATCTTTCAAGTGCCAAGTGTTGCATTAAATAAGCAAATCCTTTGTTTTCTTCGCCCAATAAGTTTTTAACGGGAACTTTTACATTATCAAAGGCTATTTCTCCTGTATCAGAGGCTCTCCATCCTAACTTATCAAGTTTGTTTGCACTTATACCGGGCATATCTCTGTCCAAAAGAAACATTGAGATGCCTCTTGATTTTGCAGCCGTATCTGTTTTTGCTGAGACGACAAGATAGTCACTGTAAATTCCATTGGTTATAAACGTTTTGGACCCATTGATGAGATAGTGATCCCCATTGAGTGTCGCTGTTGTTCTCATACCTGCGACATCAGATCCTGCAAATGGTTCAGTGATACAAAGGCAACCTATCTTCTTCCCTTCTATGCTTGGTTTTAAGTATTCTTGTTTAATGCGTTCATCGCCTTCTGCATTTAAGTGTTGCATCGCCAAAAAAGCATGCGCCCACATAGCGGCAGCGAAACCACCTGAATTTATACGTTGCATTTCTTCTAACCAAATGACAGTATAAAATTTATCCAACTCTAATCCACCATAAGCTTCAGGGTAATCTAAACCGAAATATCCCATCTCACCAAACTTTTCCCAAATAAATCTCTCAATTGTTCCTGTCTCTTCCCACTTATCAATATGTGGAACAACTTCTTTCTCCAAAAAAGACCTAAATCCTTCTCTAAACAACTTGTGTTCCTCATTAAAATACTTACTCATAAAATTTTTCTTTTGTTAGTGTTTTGATTTACTGACCTGCTACCCAAGTTTTTAATTCTTTGTCATATTTCAGCTTTTCGATTGGAGGATGCTCCAAGAAAAAGGCTTGATAAAACAATGAAGTCAGATACTCAGCCATAGCCCTTTCTGTTATTTTAAGTTTGCTTATTTTCGATTCTTTAGTTATATAATAGTCTATTAATATTTCTTCTCCAATACTACCTAAAGCTCTTAGAATAATCCTTAATTGATTATTCGACATTTTACTTCTTATCCCGTCAGTAGGTAACTTTTTAAGACTTTCTTCTTGTGATTTTATAAATACTAATCTAACCAAGGCACCAAAGTTGGGTTCTTCCCACATCATTTCTTTCATGCATTGCATCATGCCAGGATAGAGGGAGTAACTCTTTACAATTCTAAAATAGTATGTATAACCCACATCATACCATTCTTGTTTAGACAAAGAGGGCTTATCTAGTATGCTGCCTTTAAATCTTGACAGAAAATCGAGTAAAACCTCGATTACCAAACTTTTTAAATCTGGGAAATAATGATAAAACAATCCATTAGCCATGCCAGCTTCGCTCATGACATCGCCAATTCGCATCTTATGATAACCAACTTTTTCTAAAGTTCTTCTGCACGCTTTTTTAATATTTGAACGCGCAATTTCGCCTTTATGACTTTTGGGAGATTTTAAGTTATTACTCAATGCAATATCGGCTGCTTTTTTCCAAGCAACTTCCAGTTCATTCTTTAATTCTTTCTCTCTTTTAAGCATTTTTGAATTTGAATTCAATTTCATAAAAGTACAAAAATTACTTACTTTTCATACAGCTCTAGTTACTTTTTACTTCATTTCAGGTATTAATACCTATTAGACTGCATATTAATTATATAGCTAATAACAATTTAGATTAAATAAGAATAAAAATTTAAATTTGCATTCAAACTGGAAAAATGCTTAATCTGAAAGCTGGAGAGAAAGGAATAATAACGTCAGTCAGGCTCAATTATGAGGCTCAAAAAAAACTATTGACGTATGGAATTGGTAAGGGCGCGTTAATAGACATTCTATACAGCCCTGGGTTTTCAGGATTATGCAAAATCACCATCAATGGTAAGACAATAAGTCTTAGAAAATCAGATGCTTCAAAAATTGACGCTGTAAAATACAATCAAAAATGAGCGCAATTGGGCTGGTAGGAAAACCAAATTCTGGTAAAACAAGTCTCTTCAATTTATTGACTGGCCTAAATCAAAAAGTAGGCAATTACTCGGGTGTCACCGTTGAAAAAAAACATGGTTTTTATAAAAACAATAAAATTGTTGATTTACCAGGTCTTAATTCATTATGGATAGATACTCAAGATGAACAAATCAGTCAAGAAGCTATTCTTGATTTTGCAAACAACAATGATCCTATCATTTTTGTAGCCAATGGCAACCAACTAAATGGAAGTTTGGTTTTGTTTTCTGAAATCGCTGATTTACAAACACCCATGTGTCTTGTTATTAATTACAAAGACGAACTTGAGAAAAACAACATTTCTATAAATACTGATCAATTGTCAAACCAATTGAACTGTAAAGTAGTCATGATTAATTCTGTTAATGGTGACGGTTTAGAATTGCTTAGTGCGATTATTTCAGAAAAGCAATTTAAAATTCCAAATACTTTTTACAGAAGTAAGTACGATAATTTAACTGATGAAGGCATTAATAATAGTTATATAAAAAAGCTTAATGAGTTAAATAAGAATATTGATGAAGAAGTCTTCAATATTATAAATGAAGATTTTGCTCAGAGACAACTATTGGTCAATAACATATTAAATAAAGTAGTCACAACACCAAATCCAAAAAATGAACTAGTAGAACGAACAAATAAAATTGATCGGTATCTACTCCACCCTATTTGGGGTATATTTATTTTCTTGCTTACCATGTTATTGGTATTTCAGTCTGTGTTTAGTTTTTCTTCAATACCCATGGACTTAATTGATAATGGATTTGCTTCCTTAGCTTCTTGGAGTATGGAAAACATTACAATTCCTTGGCTTGCTGATTTGGTAGCTAACGGCATAATAGCTGGTCTTGGCGGTGTTCTCATTTTCATTCCACAAATAGTCATTCTTTTTGTTTTATTAGGCATACTTGAACATTCGGGCTACCTCTCTCGGATTTCACATCTCTCCGATAGGTTTTTACAAAAATTTGGTTTAAGTGGTAAAAGTATTATTCCGCTAATGTCATCGTGGGCATGTGCCATTCCAGCCATTATGAGTGCAAGAATGATAGAAGATCCGAAAGAAAGAATGGCTGTCATCTTTGCTGCACCATTAATGACTTGTAGTGCTAGGTTACCTGTATATACCATTTTGATTGCAGTTCTTGTTCCTGCAGAAGGAAGTGGTTTTTTTAATATGAGAGGAATCCTTTTGCTGCTGTTCTATCTCATTGGTGTAATCGCAACATTAGCAGTTTCTTGGTTTATAAACAAAAGAATTACTGTTAACTCAGAAAGCCTTTGGACTTTAGAAATGCCAATATATAGAATGCCAAATTGGAGAAACGTTTGGTTGAATGCTTATTCTAAGACCAAGTCATTTGTTGTTGAGGCAGGTAAAATAATTTTTCTAATATCCATAGTATTATGGGTTTTAGCCAGTTTTAGTCCTAAGAGTGACGCCTTCATCGATCAACAATTTGAGTCCTTTTCACAAGCAGAACCTTCGACAAATATTTCAAGAGATGCTTTTGCATTAGAATATTCCTATGCTGGATACTTAGGTAAATTTATTGAACCAGCTATTCAACCTTTGGGATACGATTGGAAAATTGGAATTGCCCTTATTACCTCTTTTGCTGCAAGGGAAGTTTTTGTAGGTACACTCAGCACCATTTACAGCGTTGGTTCAGAAGATGAACAACCGATTATTGATCGCTTAAGAACGGAAGTCAATATGCAAACTGGTGAACTTAGATACAATCGGGCGACTTCTATTTCACTTCTTTTGTTTTATGCTTTTGCTTTGCAATGCATGAGTACAATTGCTATCGTAAAGAAAGAATCTGCATCTTGGAAATATGCCGCTTTTCAATTCGTTTTCTTTTTAGCATTAGCTTATATTTTTGCTTTTGCTTCTTACCGAATATTCTAAAAAAAAGAGCCGCAACTTTGGTTGCAACTCTTCATAGCTGATCGATAATGATTTTATTTTAAATGTATTATATTTTTATGTGCGATAAAATTTTCTGATAAAATTTCAACGATATACATTCCTGATTGAAGCGCAAAATCTATATCCCAAACAAGGCGATAGTAGTCACCAACCAAAGTTGGATTCAAATTATAAGAAGCCACTAACTGCCCTTTGGTATTTATCAGTTTCAATTGAAATTCTTTAGAACCACTATTTTCTGTTGAAGGTATTTTCACAGTTATATTATCAACAAATGGATTTGGAAAAACTTCAATAGCGTTATTCAGAGCCACATCTTCAGTTGCAATAACTAAATCTTCTTCATCAATACCATTCAAATTGTTAGAACTGATTGAAGATGTATCAGGTTCTAAGCACAAAAAGATGGTCTTAGCACTTAATAAGTTTTGTTCTTTACTGACTTCAATAACATCATTAGCTATAAATGTATTTGTCGAAAATTCATTTTCTAAAATATAGTTAGCATGCCAAACTTGTTCTGCTTGAAAAGTTACGTTAATTTCATCTCCGCTGTCAATAACAATATTTTCATTAAAAATATTTCCATTGTAAAATCCTCGAAATTCAATATTGAACGGAGAGTCTCCAACATATTTTCCTGTGGCAATAATCGGTTGATTAATATCAATTTGGTTACCCTGACTTAGATTTATATAATTAGAATAAGCAAAACCATCGGTTGCTTCAATATCAAAATCGTAATCGGATATTAACATCAGATTAGCTTCTAGTATTTCTTCAATATCTTTTTTTACTTCGTATAAATATCTGGCATGAAAATATTTACCGTTACCTAATGTTGTCAGCAAGTTGTAGAAATATTCGTT
>JABDKX010000025.1 GCA_013001975.1 Saprospiraceae bacterium
TATATTCGTTTCTCATCATCCAATCTGCCGAGTCATAAAATTTGACTTCTTTTCTGATAACAAATTGTTGCGGTCCAAAAATGTATACATTCCTTATTAGAGCCTTCTTTCTATTGTCTTTACCAGAATATTCAGTTGTAATTTTTATCCTCTGAGTTGTCAATATTTCTCTTGACGTCACCCTATTTTTATTCAATAGCTTACCGTCTTTGGAGATATTAATCCTATCCTTGCTATTTGCGTTAGGCTCTTTTGGATAACTAATAAGAAGTTGAATTTGGTATTCATCTTTCCCTCGTTCAACCGATACATTTGCAGGCATTGTAAATGGTTTGTTAGTACTATAATCAAGATAGGTAAGCGTACCGCTCCATTTTCCAGAAATTATATCTAAGTCATTGGGGGAGATAGTATTTTGACAATAATTACTGTTTGAGATCAATAAAGTTAGTAGAGTAAAAATGTTAGCAAAAAAGAATTTCATTGTGTTTTTTATTGTAGCCTATTTTTTGTGTATGATTTGAAACGCAATAAATTATACCTGCTGTCGTGTAACGTACTTAGATTAGCTTATAAGACTTTGATTGTTGAATGTAGATGTGATATTTTCCATCCTTCTTTTCCCTTAACCCAAACTTTTGTGACAATTTCTTTTTTATATAGTTTTCCATCTTTTGTAAACTCCATAATTCTAACGACATATGCAGAATTATTTGACGTAGGGAAGAAATCGCTTGTTACTTTCGATGGCTTTTCAAATGGACGTTGAATGCGTTTCCAAAAACCAATTATCATCTCCTTACTTGGTGCTTTCTTACCATCCAAATAAAATGTAGCATTATCGTCAATTAAGTCGCCCATAGTCTTGCAATCACCTGCTCTAAAGGCATTAATTTCTATGTCGGTCAACTTCATAATCTCAGCCTTGACATACTCCAATCCATTCGTTTGAGCCTTAACAATCCACACTGAATTAAGAAATATTGCCAAAAGGAGAGTTTTGTTTGGAAGTCTTTTCATGTTAGTGTTTTTTATGTTTCACAACTGTTCCTGTAATGATTTGCTTGTGCTGTTTGCTTTGCTCAGAATGTCATGCGCCATGCGTTATGGATTATAGATATTTTTGTGTGTGGGCTTAATATCTTTCATTACAACCATGGATTGTATGAGCCAAAATTCCATATGTAGCCTTCCGGATCCTGACAACTGTATCCACGACCACCATAATCCTCGTTTTTAATATCTAATACAATCTTTGCGCCACCAGCAATCGCCCTTTGATAATGTTTATCTATTTCTTCTACAACAATATACGGGGTTTGTGTATTAAATCCATTTAGTTCTTTTGGTGTCTTGATGAATTTACCATATTCATTATCATTTTCAGACCCTATCATTATCATTGCATTACCAAAACTTAACTGTGCATGAGCGATAGTTTCATTCTCACCTGGAACAACCAAATGTTTTTCAAATCCGAATGCATTACATAGCCACTCAATTGCTGCTGGAGCATCTTTGTATCTCATGGTAGGAATTATCCCAGATCCGTTTTGTTTCATTTAATTTCTATTTTAAATATTTGTAGCTTATTCACGACTGCCCCCGCTATGAGTAGTTACTCCCGTGCGCCATACCGAAGGCAGGCAGGCCTTTTTTGGATTACTATTAGCCATAGTTAGGTGTAGTAACTTTATATTAAACAGCACTAATTATCGCCAGATATAGATTTGCAGCATAGCCACAATATATTAAAAGCTCTTCAAGCTGAAATTCCGAATCATAATTAGCTATTTCAATATCATAGTCATAATTCAATTTTGTCCAATCATTAACCGATTTTAAAGCAAACTGAAGAATATCAGACTCATTATAAATCTCAAATTTTAATTTCCATTTTGCTTTATTTTTCATTACAAAGTTTAACTCGGTTCCCTTAGAATTCTGCAATCTGATAATCATATAACCTTTTAAGCTAAAAGTTATATCTCCTATGTTTTTATCATTCCTATAAATATCAACCTTACTTGTCCATATATTTTTTGGTTTTATTTCGATATTGTTTCCGTTCAAAACGGTTTTAGCTTTATCTGAAAACCAATTGTTGTATATCAATTCACAGACTTCCTGACTATTCTTAATTAATCTGAAATTTCCTTTACCTGATGTTGATTCTATTTTCATTTTTTTTTATTACATCAAACGTCTTCGTGTATGGCTCCGTGCCGAATTTCAGCTGCTGCGCCCTGAACTCAGATGAGTCATTTAACGCAAAAATTCCGAAGAAAAAAGGCTCAGGACTGTAACTTGCTTTCTTACCAAGAAATTATAGATACTAATTACAAGAAAAACTCACGAGCTAATTCTATAACCGCATGAACAATACACGTTATTAACTATTGATTAATTTTCAAATATTTGAATCCTGTTCTCATCAGGATCCTTGAGGATAACCATTCTTTTTCCCGTTTTTTCATCAACGACAATATTTCCATGAAACTCGGCATCATTTTTTTTAAAATGGTCAACTGATTTATCAAATTCAGATACCAGAAAACCAATTTTAAATATTCCGGTTAGCCTGGTTTTGGAATTGTATTCTGCAATCACTTTTTTAGGTTCAAGAGCAGAATCGAGCTCAATCAATTCAAGGAGCGCATTTCCAACTTCTAAGTTAGCCTGCTTAAATCCTGCTTCTGCATATTCTTTTTTGTCAATAATTTCGAAGCCTAACATTTTTTCATACCAGACTATTGATGAATCCATATCTGTAATAATGATTGCAGAAAAATGAGCTTTAACTTCTGGAATGGACTTCTCTTGCGCAGAGATTAATAAAGGCCACAATATCAAACCCAAAAGAATAATCACTCTTTGCATATCACTTAAATTGTATCTAAGGTGTTCTCGTGTATGGTTGGTGCAGTGCGAACACCTTATTTTGGCACCGGCTACTTAGTTTTCTCGAAATTGAACTCGTAAACTACCAGGCTGTCATTTTCCCTTCCCGTTATCGTTCGTCTGTAGTTCTCATTTGAAAGAAACTCATACTTGACTTCGTAAGGGTTTTTATAGTCATCATTTTTAAATATGATTTCGTTTTCCTCAAATTTTACCGACTTAAATATTTTAGGATTTGAGTTGAGAATCACACTAAAAAGAATAATGTCATCTCCAACTTTCTGAATTTGAGTTGTAGCTGCATACGAAGTGTCATTCTTCTCAATATAAAAACCTTGCTGTTGCATCCAGCCGTTGTTGTTTAAACCCCATACTTCGTGCAATTCACCATCGAATGCCCTTGCAACCCATTTCCCCCTGAGTTTTGATTCTAGGTTCAACTGATCATTTGCCATACGGGTATCTTTACATGATAAAACCAGGAGTATAAATACCAATAGAAATAATGCTCTTGTCATGAGATAAAGCTTGTTTACCGGTTTGTACCTAATGTATTAGAGTATGGCTGGTGCGGTGCGACCACCTTTTACCGCGTTACTCAATAAAAATATCTAATGTAAGTTAAGTAATTTTTGTGCTATAGTTCAAAGGGTGGATTATACAGGGTGTTGCAGGTGGTGTTTTCTGGCAAAGAATCATTCAGCCCTTAATTCTAAAGATTACCTATCAATCCTTTATGTTATATTGAGCACTGCCAAATTTGAAGTATTCTCCCTTGTTCATTACAAAATCTTCAACTGTAATTACGTTGTTATTAGAAAAATAATAAATTGTTTTCCCCATTTCCGTCTCTTCATTTCCCCAAAAGATAGTTAGTTCATTTTCCGTTAAAGAACCTTTTAAGGGAAAGGTCATACCCCTAATGTCAAACCAATTCCCCACTACTGTGCTGTCATTCACTATTTTGTAAAAGGCAGTTGCATTAAACACTATATTTTTATCATCCTCTGATTTTCGTTCGTTTTGAAATTCGAGTTTCAAAAATTTATTGCCCAGCACTCTTTGCCAGTCCATCGTAAAGGTTGCTTCTTTCCCCATTAAGACTCCAGAGCCAGTCCATTTATCTCCTATAAGTGCTTTAACAATAGGATATTCCTTATGCTTATCATCCAGATTCTCACTTTGTGCATTTAGTCCAAAAGATAAAATGGCCAAAACTATTATTGTTATGTACTTTTTCATATCTCCGATTCCTTTGGTCTACGTTACTTGCAAGGGTCTGGTATAAGCATCAGTCTTGATTTTGCTTTTACAGTACTGTGCCATCCTGGCTGCCACTCAAACCAAGGAGCCCGGCAGGCCGGCTTTCGTTATTTATTATACAATTCAATTTCTTTATTAATCAACTTTAAGAGTTGTACTGCCTTCTCTTTTATGGCTTCGTTTCCCGATTTTTGTAAACTTGAAATAGTATTCCTGTATGCAATTTTGTTAATTATCTCAAGTTTGTTTTTTGGTTCATTTATTACTTGAACTAATATTTCTTTTAAGCTATTATCTTTAACTATTTTGTTCTGAAAAGGATAGAAATCATTAAATTTTTGAATCATTCTCTTTGAATTGCCATACGAAGCAAAGCCAGCTGTTGTAATGAAAGTTCCGGTAGTTAAATTGTCTACAAGATTGGTGTTGTTAATATTTGTGTTTTTGGCAAATAAATCTATTTGTTGATTAAATGCTATTAGTTCTTCTTTTAGCTCTGTATTTTGAATGATATTTATTTGGTTCGAATTTAGCATTTGTAAGAGAGTCGTATTCGCATTAGAAAAAGTCCAACGAGTTGTTAAATCGTTCAATTTTGGAAATACGCTATCCATATTTTTAAAGCCGTCATTCCTTTCGTAATGTTTAATAATATCATTTGAATGGTCGATAATAATATTCTCATAATCAATATAAACATCCAACATATTTATTTGAGTGGTTAAATCGTCCCTTAAATTGTGCAGATATGTTATTTCCTGATTATGTAATTTTTGGTTTTCTCTCCAATTGTTTATTG
>JABDKX010000091.1 GCA_013001975.1 Saprospiraceae bacterium
AACGATCAAATTGCATGAAGGTCCAATTCGAGGCGTCTTATTTAATCTTGATCACTTTTTTACTAAGAGAGAATCATTTGATATGTATGTCTGCCCCAATTGTGATAAGGTTGAATTTTTTACGCCAACCGTTAATCTGCATTAATTATAAATGAAAAGATTAAGTTTCCTGTATAATGATTACACATAATGAAGACTAAAAAAAATAACTATTCATAACTAACACTTGAAGCGTTAAAAGAGGAAGAAAAACAATTGAGAAAAAATGAAAACATTTCCTCATTTCTTTTAGGATTTCTATTAGCAATTTTGATATATGGTATTGTCAAAAACGGATTAGGATTGCTTCACATATTCTTGCCATTACTATTAGCAAGTATCATATTTAAAAATTCAAAAAACAACAAGGAAAAGATAGCAAAAATACAAGATGAAATCAATTTAAAAAACGAGCAATACAGATAAATTAACCCATTAACTTATCACCATATTTTATTAAGTTACCACTAGTCATCTGGAAACTTAATAAGATAATAGCTGCTTTTTAGTATACAACTTTACATATCTAAACTATAGTTTCAATAATGCGTAAAAATTAGCCAATTTACAGTCTCATAGAAAATACCTTCTATAGCACATCTTTAACTGCATATTTAATATGCAGGTTAATTTTTCAATAATAAATAAATTACCATGAAGAATCTCTTCACTATTATTTGTTGTGTGCTGGCTATTACTATAATTGGACAAACAGTACCTTTCAGTATAAATTATAAAGGAGTGGTTAATGATGGCCTCTCCAAAAAGGAAAACAATACTGTACCTTCACTTATCCAATATTATGGAGAAACAGATTTTGAAAAAAAATCTGTAATTGATTTAGAAGAATTGAATATAGATGATGCAAGTCGATTTCTTTTATTTGATCCTTCTGGAAAAATAATTTATAGAAACACGAATATTAAGCTTAGTGAATTTCAGAGATGGTGGACAAGTGATTATAACACAAAATATCTTTCTTGCGGTACTTACTTCTATCTCATTCAATACAAAGATCAAAGTCAAGAAAAGAGAAAGATAGGCAGCATCAACAAAGTTTAAAACTACTTATAAGCTTACTATTTTAACTCCAATTCTGTAATTAAAACGCTTTAGCATTTGTGAATTAGAATTTACAAATCTGCATACTAATTAAGTTTCCAGTTTACAAAACAGGTATTTATACTTGTATTAATCATAAATAATATGATTAATATTGATAATGCTATGGTTTTGGAAAATGGTCTTACATAACTCCAAAATAATTCCTCTCTTTTGCTTGATTCTATTTCAAGCAATGATCTCCAAAATCATAATAAAAAGTAATTATAATTCTTTTCAAATGAGATAGTCAGATCTCAATTTGAATAATAAACTATTTGTTATGAAACAATTTGATGTCATCATAATTGGAGGTGGCCCAATGGGTTTGGCAACTGCAGCTGAGCTATCCAAATCTGATAAAAACATTCTTTTAATTGAACAATACTCTTTTGTAAATCAAAAGGGGAGTTCAGCAGGAATGTCTAGACAATTTAGAATTCAATACGCTCAAGACTATATGGCGTTGTTGGCAAAAAAATCAATTCCTTATTGGGATGAACTCCAAAAGTCAAGCAAAGAAACATTAATAGATAAGGTTGGCTCATTATGGTTTGGTGATCCTAAATTGGATTCACAAGAAGGTGGCATTAAAGCTGCAATGGATGTCATGGATGAGTTAAACATAGATTATGAGCCACTCAAGGCAAACCAAATTGAAGAACGATTCCCATTCAAATCCCTTCCAGAAGATTACACTGGATTTTTTCAAAAAGATGGTGGGATTATAAATTTTGAAGCAACTCAAAAAGCATTATTATCTATTTGTGTAAAAGCTTCTAATGTAACCTTACTTGACAATTCACCAGTAACAAATATTGAATCTCTTGTTGATGGCAGCATCATCGTTTCTTGTGACAAAGAACAATTTACATCAGAAAAACTTGTTCTTTGTCCAGGTGCATACATCAATGAACTACTAAAACATTTTGATCTTTCTATCAATATTGACATTTGGGAAATGTCATCCGCGTATTACAAGAAAACAGAAGACATCAAACTACCAACTTGGTTTGTTTTTCAAGAGCCTCAAGATACAAGCTTGTTTTACGGATTCCCAGAGGTGGATTGGGCTCATCCAGGATATATTCGAGTAGCACCTGATATACCAGACAGAATAATTCAAGATCCTTCACAAAGAACTTTCTCTCCAAGTGAAAAAAGTTTGCGATTAAACGAAACATGGGTCATTGATCACATGAAAGGTCTGTCTCCTGAATCAAAATTTACAGCAACTTGTTTGATTACTTTAAGTAATAACAGCAAGGAACTTTTATTAGATTATTTGCCAGATTCAGTTAATAATAATGAAAACATCATAGTTTATACTGGAGGTTGGGCTGCTAAATTTGTTCCACTTTTAGGTAAAATAATATCAGATTTGGTTTTGACAAATTCAACTGAATTTGATATTTCCCATTTTCAAATTGACTATATACCACCCATGGTCAATTACAGCGTAGATATTCATCCCAACAAATTGGAAATGACTGTCACGATGGAAATCCCTCAAAAGATCTTGGACAATTCTGAAAATGAAATATTAATTGAAATACCAACTTGGGTTCCTGGCTCTTATGATTTTGAACCCTTTGGGCGTAATATTTTTTCTGTAGTTGCTACAGATGAAAATGGCAATAATTTAGTTGTTAAAAGAAATGGGTTTAATGGATACATCATTGAAGGAAATGGTCATGGCGCTATAGTTAACTATCAAGCTTCTTGTTACGAACCAAACTTAGGTGACGTGATGGGTTTGGTAGATAGTGATTATGCCGTATTGATGGGCACACGATATCTCTTTTTAAAGGATTATTTTGGTCCTTGCTCAGTCGAATATAAAACATCAAGAACAGAATGGAAAATCCATCATCCTTCTGGTGCTAAACGCGTTGGTGCCTCTGACAAATGGATATATCCAAATTATGAAATTTTATTAGATACACCAGTAACTTTTGGAGACTTCAAAATAATTGTAAAGAAAGTTAAGGATGTTCCATTCTACTTTATTTTTGTTGATCAAGGGATTGGTTTCGATTCAAAAGTTGACGCATTTGTGGATCAAGTATGTTTGGCATCAGAGAAAATTTATGATGTCTTCGGACTATTTCCTTTCACAGATTATACATTTATACTTTCGCTCAATCCTCAAGCTGATTGGGGCTTAGAACATTTAACCAGTAATATGAGTGGATTGGGTCCTAACGTATTTGTAGACGATAAAATGTACGCAACTGGAATTAGGGTTTGTGCTCACGAATTATTTCACGCCTGGAATGTCAGAAGGTTGAGACCTGCTCCATTAGGTCAATTAAGACATCACTTATGTTGTGGAAGTTTTACAGAAGGGCTTTGGATGGCTGAAGGGTTTACACGTTATTATGAATTTGTAATAAGTACAAGAGCAAAGGCTTATACACCAGATCAATTCTTCAGTGCCATTGCAGGATACTATCAACATTTAGTACAACAACCAGCATATTCGAGAGTTAGTGTCACAGATTCTTCATTAGCCACTTATATGAATCACAGTGCATATCCAAGTGGCGTGAATAACAGCATTGATTATTATGACAAAGGAATGCTTATTGCTTTTGGATTAGACGCTCGTCTGCGGTTTAGTGAAGAAAAATCAAAATACAATTCATTAGACGACGCCTTTAAAGCATTTTACCTTAAATACTTTGGTAATGGTGAAACTGTACCTGCCGACTACATTGGTTACTCAACCCAAGACGCCATAGAATTTTTTGAAGATGCTCAATGTGGGCTTGGCGATATCATTGACAAGCAATTAAATCAACCTAAAAATTTAGATACGGTTGATCAATTTAAAGCTATGGGTTTTGAAGTTATATGGGAAAATACGAACTACATTGGATTATATTTTATGAATGATAGCGCTCCAACAATTTTCGTAGTAGGGGACACTTCACCAGCGGGAACTGCCGGTATTGCACCCAAAGATATTATTCAAAATATAAATGGTTTTGCTTATTCCAATAGTGGCCTGAAATGGGCTGCAGCACAAACTGATTCGATAACTTTAGAGGTCTTACGTGGACACAGAAAATTAACTTTTAAAATAACTCCTCAACCTTTTAAAAAAATGAAAAAACTGATTTGGAAGGGTTCTGAATCTCAAGCAAAGGAAATTTCTTCATGGTTAAATACAGACAAATTTAATCCTAAAAAAGGAGATATTTTTTCACTGGACTTCTATGATAATTTCCATGGAAATTTAAGCTTAGTCTAAAGGTTGAGATCGAACTTTAATCAAAGACGAAATTAATTGATATCTAAAACATAAATATTATGGCTCAATATAAAAGTAGAAAAGAATTTTTACATCATCACCCACATGCAAAAGGGTTTGCTGAACTGGCAAAAGCAACACGCCAACAAAAAAAAGTTACCGATCGCACGATTAAGTTAAAACCTGATCAACTTAAAGGAAAAGAAGTTATCATCATTGGTTCAGGGGTTGGCGGATTGACTACCGCATACGAATTACTGGCTCAAAAGTCAGGTGCAAAGGTAACGATCTTGGAAGCCTTAAATAGAACTGGAGGGCGGTGTTTAAGTTTGAGAACTGGAGATATTTTGACTGAAGATAAGGACAGCAGACTCTTCGATTCCTCACCGGGAGAACCTCAAGTCGTACGTTTTAAAAGACCTGTTGGTGACAGTGAGCCTTATTTAAATGCTGGCCCAGGAAGAATTCCAAGTAGCCATAAAAGATTGCTATCATATTTAAAAAGATTTTCGGTAGATGTGGAAATCTATGTTATGAATTCCGAATCCAATTTGGTTCAAAAAGATTCAAGCTTTGAAGGTAATGCTATGGTTTATCGTCGATTAGATCACAACACCCGTGGATGGTTGGCTCAAATGGTTTATAGTAAAGCTAAAGTATTATTGAGTAATCCAGATATGAAGATTCCCAAAAAAGATCTCAAAAAAAGAGTTGAAGAATTGCAGAGTCTGATGATCAGTTTTGGTGAACTCAATGTCAATGGAAAATATGTTGAAACAGCTGGATCTGAGGGTTTTGAAAATGGAAAGACAAGAGCAGGTTATACCGTTTTACCTGGTGTTGCCGCAGGTATCGTAGCTGATGTGTTAAGTTTTGATAATTTACTCGAATCTAAGTTTTGGGAGAATACAAAATTTTATCAGCCAACAGATTTTTTATGGCAACCTACATTGTTTCAACCAGTTGGTGGCATGGATCAAGTTCAACATGCTTTTGCTCAGCAAGTCGCTGCACTAGGAGGAAATATTCATTTGAATAGTCCGGTCAAAAATATTGACTGGTCAGTCGTAAAAAACAAATTTATCATTTCTTGTAGTCAGGTTGGAACCGAAAAAACAATTACTTATGAAGCTGATTATTGTGTCTGTAATTTGGCGATGCCATTTTTAAAAAAGATACTTTCAGATGCTTTAATGAAGCAAAAATTTAATGGATTTGAACATAAATTTAAGACTGCTTTAAAAGCTGTTTACGTGGCTCAGTTTGAACCAACTAAAGCACCTGGGTATGAACCAAGAGAAGATAACTATGTCCCTCGTTTTTTAGCAGACACCACTAAAGTCGGTTGGCAAGGGGATCGAAATCTTTGGCAAGGAACACCTATAAAACCCGGAGACGGGTCTGTTCCAAAATCTGAAATTGGAGTCGTTCCTATTTATGGAGGTATTTCATGGACTGACAGTGAAATTCAACAAATTTGGTATCCTTCAAATGCCTATCATGATGAAAAGGGTGTAGTGACAGGTGCTTATAATTTTGATCGTATTGCGCATGAGTGGGGTAAACTACCTATCAGTAAAAGACTTAAAAAAGCCAGAAGGGATGCCAGCAAATTTAATAAGAAATTTGCTAAAGGATTAGAAGATGGATTAGCCATTGCATGGCAGAATATGCCTCATATTAAGGGTGGTTGGGCGTACTGGCAAGCAGTAGGAAATGCCGATTATTCTACGAAACAATTTAACATCATTGCTCAAGGAACAGGTGTTTATAATCCAAGAACAAAAAAGCACTCCGCCCCTTGTTTCTTTATTGTTGGAGATCAAATTTCATCACTTCCAGGATGGCAAGAAGGTGCTATTGCTGCAGCTATGAATGTCATCAGTCGAATGGCAAAGCCAAGTGTAGAAATTGCTCATTTAGCAAACTTACCAGATACAAGATTAATGGTTCAAGGTATCTAATTATACATCTTCTGACATTGAGGCATTCTAATAAATTATAAAAGTTAATAGTAATTTCTATTCAATTGTACAATATATAAATTCTAAAAAAAACAGCATTTTCAGATAATTAAAAGTTGGGGTCGATTATAATTTGAAATTATTAATCTGATTAAATAAAAAAGTTGTACAACACATTTTGCACAACTTTATTTCTTGATTGATAATAAATTATAAATGCCTAAATTAGATAGTTTATGATTTACAAATTACTTTAACAAATCGAATCTACTGTTTGCCTTGCAGCATCTATAGCAGCTTGCCACTCATCAAATTGGTCTAATTGATTTGCACAATCTTCCCAATCATCTAATACATCAAGATAGTCATTGTAAGCATCTTTTAATGCTTCACAATTTGCGTCGGTAGGATCATTTGCCCATGTAGTAGCGGCATCATTTACGGCATCAAGTTCATCCTCATATTCTACTGTCCATCCTTGACTGTTACAACTAGACCCACCTGGTCCGTCATCACCTCCACATGAAAT
>JABDKX010000212.1 GCA_013001975.1 Saprospiraceae bacterium
ATGGCTATCGCGCAGTCATCCGTTTTTTATATACTAAAGTAAAACATGAAGCACTAGAGTATAATCCAATGTTTACAAGAAATACAGACGCTGAACATTTGCTCAATAGAGAATTTCATTTCCATGCTTTCAATTATCGGTACAAAAAAACACTCATCAGTTTGAGTGATCGCATGAGAAAATATTTGAAGCGAGGTATTGATCCATATCAAGCATTTTTGAAAGTACAGAATCATATGATTGACCTGGCCGATGCCTTTATTGATGATGTCATCTTACATTCATTTTACAGACACTTTGACAAGTGCGAAAGCCCAACGCTTAAGAAAGGTCTAGAAAGCTTAGTCAAATTGTATGCCTTAACCGTCATAGACGATAACAAAGCTTACTATCTGGAAAAAGACTACATGGACGGCACCAAAACAAAAGCCATAAATCGAGTTATCACAAAACTGTACCAAAATATCAAACCAAATATTCACGCTTTTACAGAAGCATTTGGAATTCCTGAAGAGTTATTGTTGGCACCAATTGCAAAAACTAAATTTTCATAATGCCAACCTATTCCTCAAAAGAGGAAAATAAAGGCTAAAACATTGTTATTCGAGGTTTATAACCTCGAATACAAAAAATGGATCTTTAATGCGAAGAAATTGGACACAAGAGCTAGAAGAATTCAAAAAACAGCGAATTGGCCAGTACAGAATAAGCGTATGTTTTGATTCAAGTAATCTCATTGATCTCTGAAGCTTCAGCAAAGGAGATTAATATTTCATAAACTTTCCTCCATAAACAATCTCATTCACCTTAGCTGAATAAAAATAAACACCCTTATCCAGAAATGAGATATCAATCTTTTCTCCTGAAAACAATTCATCAGATTTTACAAGCTGTCCATGAATATTACAGATCTCTACTTGAATTTGTGCTGAAGCATTAGGCAATGTCAAAGTTATAAAATCAGAAGTAGGGTTAGGAAATAATTTCATTTCGCCATCTATCTCAATCTCAGTAGAACTTGTTTCTAGTGGGGAATAATAGAAAACAGCTTTATAGTCAAGAATCTGAGTACTGTTTCCTCCACCTGAATAATGCGTTACTTCTTTTTGCACATATTTTTCATCATGAATATTAAATGTTGGGGTCGTTTTGTTTAATGGCTGAAATATTAATACCCTATCACTTGGCATATTCTGGAAGTGACTATAATTTGATTCGTAATATAATCTATTTTCAAAAGAATTAGGTACCGAGTCTAAAGTTAAAGATTGAGCTAAGCTTCCATAATTATAGTAAAAATTTAACGTTATATCCGCATCTTTCCATGTGTTGCTCTCTTCATCAAATCTGGTAAAATGTAAATCTTTTATTAATTGACCTTCTTCATTATATGTATAGAAGTGTTCGTCTCTAATTGTCATTATTTGATCAGGTCCAACAGTATAGTATTGTTTTTCATTTGTTAATTGGTTCAACTCGTTGTATTGAAAATAAGTGCTGTCATCCAATTCCCAACCATCATTTAAATCATATGAGAAACTTATTATTTCTTCCAGATTATTCAGTGAATTATAGTTATACTCAACTTCCCGCCTGTGCAAAAGTGAATCTTGGTCCGCATTCCAGATATATACGGATACAGATGTTAATAAATTATCTTCGTTATAATTATAGGCGTTATAACTTTGAAGTCTACCTGCTTGTATAGCGGACAAATCTTGAAATTCACGTTTAGTAACTAAGCCTACTTCGTTATATGAATAACTATTAACAACATAAGCATTAGACTCATCCCAGGAGTCGTAAGTGCCATCCCATATACTAATAAAACTTCTTTCGACTAGATGTTCTTTATTGAACTCAAAATGAGAGAAATTCCATGGCCCCCAGAAAGCATCTTCGAATTCTTTTGAATGGTTTGCTGAAACATATGAAGTTGGTCCAAAAAAATATTCACTTTTATACCTTTCAAATGGCATATACGTTTCATTTAACTCCCAAGTAACAACACTATCTATCTTAAATTCGAAGCCTGATCTTTTAGTTAAATTTTAGCTTGTATTTCTTTGATTGAAATCTCTAATATGTTGATGATATTCTCGAGCATTCAAGGAATCAAATGTCATTTCATGATTTAAAACTAGAGCTTGTAATTTGTTTATGTTAGAAGGATTATTATTCTGCGCTTGGACAGTTATATATAAAGTCATTATTAACAGTGATAATAAAACATTATACATTTTAGTCATTTGTTAAAATTTTACGTTTTTCTATAATTTATAAGAAAGTTATTAACTTAATGTTGGTTTAACAAACTTCTTTTAAATTAATCATATCATGCAAAGGACAATTTTATCAATATTCGTATGCGTTTTTTCGTTTATTTCTTTAACTGCTCAAATCTGTGGCGAATGTTGACATGAAAAGCTAAAAAGGATGATATAAATATAAATCTTTATATTTTGCATTTCCTTAATACAGAAAATGAAGAAAACGATTTTCCTGATATATTTTCTATGCTTTGTTATCACTTCTAACCAAGCTCAAACCGAGATCATTCCAATAATTGAATCTAACCTCGTAAGTGTCACATTTGAATTTGACCCCTCCCCAAACCTATCAATAAAAGACTGGCTTTCACTTACTCTAAAAAATGAGTCAGATAAAAAGCTAACAATTAAAACTTTCAATTACAGCATCAACACATTTGATGAATCATCTCCTAATGAAGAAATAACCATAAGAGAAGGTGCATTGGGACGTTCAAAAAAATTGAACCTACTTTCTCAATTTCATAATGTCACACAACCTAAAGAAATCCATAAAACATTTTCATTAAACCCAGGCGAATCAATTCGATCTTGGAAATACATTTCAAATACAGCATCTGCCACATTAGAACAATTAATAAGTGACAAAAAAGAAGAGTGCGCACTTATGCAAGTGAAAATTGAAATGAGTGATGATGGAAAGTTTTTTGAAGAATACGAAGGCGAAGAAGTATTTTGCTTTGAATGGTCCAACAGTAAAAATGTCAAAACCAAACTATTAAAATCTCATCTGGAAGAAAAGATATTGGACATTACTCAAAGAAGAATAAATTCAGCCATTATAAACACACTATCCTTAAATGAAGATGTAGCAAAAAAGATCGATTCAGATCTGATTATCAAAGGAATCATAAATCGGGCTTATACCGAAAATCATGCTGAAAGATTAGCGCTTTTAAAAATTTTAAATACAAGAAAAGAACAAAGTGCTTCTCTTTTAATCGATCATTATAAAGCATGTATGTATGATCCTAAATGTAACTGGGAAAGAGATTTGGAATACTATTGGAACAATGAACTTTTCGATACTTTAGTGGCTAATAAGTTATTTATTAATAAGAAATTAAAAATTCTAGAACTTCATGCACCAGCTTGGGAAACGATAGAAACTAAAGAAAAACTTTTAACCCTAATTTTAAATCACACACAATTTGATTTTAATCAAGAACCCAATCAAGATAATTTTTTAAAATGGTACAAAGATGTCAAATTGCTTTCTTCATCGAGACATCCAAGCGTAATTGATTATTTGATCAAGTTGTTGGATAATGAAACGTATTTAAAAATAGAAGATTGGTCAGGACAACGCAATAAAAAAATCACGACCAAAAAAGATTTAATTAAAAAAATTAATATCAGAGTTTGTGATGTGGCTTTCGTTGGATTACTCAGAGCATTCAACCAAGTCAAAGTTGAAAAAGAATTTAATGGTTTTAAGCTTAGTCAGAAATTATTCATCGACAATAAATGGCGTGGCGTGAATCTGGTTAATCCAGATGGTCTAAGGTTAAAAAATGCCTACACATTGCTTTCTATAAATTTAAATATGGCGGAAAAGTACTACTACCTAGGAGAATTAAATACACGCTTATTAAAAAAATTAATAAGAGAATATAAGAGCAATAAAAAAGAACAGATTGATTAAACAAACATCCTTTTTATTCTCATAATCCAAAGCATGTTAGATATTCACCTTTTCATTTTTTCTATCATCAGTCAAAGTCCTTGGCAGAGTCATGAATAAGAAAAGGTTAGAGGAAAATCTAAATTCCAAAATATGACTAGTGTCTATATTTTGAAGTCACAAAAGAAGTTGAGCCTGTCAAATTTGAGTGGGTGGCGGGAGCGGCACAGAGCGCGGTCATAAATTTGACTTGTCTTTTGATTACTTTTTGACTAAGAAAAAGTAATAAATTAAAAAAATAAAATACGATACAAAATTATTTTAAAAAAGCAATGATATCATTAACCTGCTCTGATATGGATTGTCCACCATCAATAATATATTTGGATTGAAAATAATACGGCTCTCTTATTTGAAGGTGATCGCTCACAAATTTTCTTAATTCTGCTGCGCCACTCATATTGGCTATCAGCGGTCGGCTGTCCTTTTCTGCAGTAAGTCTTTCAACCAATGTGTCTTTCTTCACATAAATATAGAATGAGGTTCCAAGGTCATTGATGCGTTCCATATTATAGCCATGGCAAGCCATACCGCCGCCAGTAGAAACAACCACATCGTTTTTATGCTTTAATTGAATTAAAACAACTTCTTCTAATTGTCTGAAATAGGCTTCGCCCTTATTAGCAAATATGCTGGAAATAGAGGTGCCTTCCTGCTGTTCAATGTATGCATCGGTGTCAAAATATGCTAGAGAGAGTGCTTCTGCCAGAGATTTGGCGACCGTAGATTTACCGCTGCCCATATAGCCTGTTAAGAATATCCGCATTACTATGAATTGACAAATCGCAAGTTAACATTAAAATCTTATTCAAATTTACTTAAGAACAAGTGATTTTATTAGGTAATTAATAAAATGGTTTAAATTTGCCATTAAAATAGAAAATCAATGTTTTATTTAAAAACGAATGAGGGCTTTGGAATGCCTATGTTATTATTTTACGGAGCGATATTCCTAATCATGTACTTTTTCTTTTTAAGACCTCAAGTCAAAAAGCAAAAAGCGCAAAATAGTTTTTCAAGTGCCCTTAAAAAAGGAGATGAAGTAGTCACAGGTTCTGGTATCATCGGAAAAATAAGTAAAATTGAAGATGACATCATTCATTTAGAGATTGCTCAAAAGACTTTTATAAAAGTTCTAAAAGGAGCCATTTCAAGAGAAATGACAGAAGCCATGCGAAAGCCAGCTTCTGATAAAGCATAAAAAAAAAGTCAAGTTAAATAACTTGACTTTTTTTTATCAGCTTTTTAAATACTTATTTTATTATTGAAACATTTCCAGCTTTTATAAATTCTTGGCCATTTACACACATCACTTTTAAGCAATAAGCGAAAGCATCAGGTGCCAAAGCGGTTCCTTTATACGTTCCATCCCACCCTAAGCTTTGATCGGTTGAAACGAAGACATCTTCGCCCCAACGATTGGTTATGATCAGTTCCATCTCTTGGATAAATTTAGATCTTACAAAAAGTATATCGTTATTAGAATCTCCATTTGGAGAAAATGCATTTGGAATGAAAATATCAGACTCATTGCATTGTGGTGGAATGACAGGAATCGTTAATTGATCAGAAATGACAGTACAGCCAAATTCATCAACACATTCTACAAAGATAGTCAGCGTCTCTTCTGGTGAAACTTCTATCGTCGGCCCAGTTGCACCATTACTCCAAGTATAGGTACAATTAGGATCAAAAGGATTTACTGTCAATTCTATGGTTTCGCCCAAGCAAACAAATGGGTCGCCATTGACATCTATATTTAATTCAGGCACTTCAATACCAACCATCGGATTACTGACCTCAACATCAAAATTATAAATGGAGTCTCTTCCAGAATTAAGATCAGTCAATAAAACAGAGATCGTTTTTGATGTACTGGTACTGACAACAACTTTTGGCGTTCCTTGTCCAGATATAATGCAATCTTTTGGATCCCACAAGTAAGTAAAGTTTTCTTCAAAACAATCTTCATCTGAAAATACCAAACACAATTCAAATTCTTCATCCGCACAAACAACGCCTAACTCAGGCCCCGTAACTTGAGCTTCATCGAAACAATCATCCAGATCATCAATTGGTAAGACAATAACGGTATCCCTTTCTTCACATCCAAAGCCATCAACTATTTTAGCAATGATCGTTAAGGTGTCCTCTCCTGGATTAAAACCTTCTAAAGGATTTCCTGTACCTATGTTTGTTCCATCTTCCAAACACCAACTCACATCATCATCTGATCCATTGGTTTCTGCCAAAATATCTATTGGTGTATTTACATTATAAAAAATGGTGTCTTCCAAAATATTAATGTACAATTGCGCAACCAACACGTCCAAAGATATCGGGTCCTTTGCACAGATAGCTGAAGTATCACTTAAGGTAACTACATACGTTCCTGGCATGTCATAAGTATGACTAATCATCGCCCCAGCCCCTGAATTGCCATCGCCAAAATCCCAAATGCCATTGCCACTTAAATTATTGGGTGCTTCATCAAAATTAATTGTAAGTGAACCACATGAGTCTGGCTCAAAAGTAAAAGGCTCCATTTCTTCATTATCTCTTACCGAGAAATTAATCGTATCAATAGAAGTACAGCCAAATTGATTTTCAGTACACAATACAAAAAAGAAATCATCCTCTGCATCTTCTCCTATTCCGATTAACGGATTGTTCGTATCCTCTCCACTAATCAACTCACCGTCATTATCTTTCCAGAGGTAGGTTAATATTTGATCGGGATTATTATTGGTTACTTCAAAGTATGCTGTATCGCCCGGACACAAAATATATTGGTCATCAAAACCTATGTCGATAAGATTCAAATCTATTGTTATGCTATCCAGACCATAAACACAAGGACCAAAAGTTTCTGCTACTTGTACATATATTGTTCCGGTAAACAAATCGCCTCCAATAGCCATTAAGTCTGTGCCTGTGCCGATAATATTTATAAAGTCAGGATCAGTCGACCATTCGTAACTTACACCAGTCATCGGATTCGTTATAGTCAAGTCTAATGAATCATTACAATTGGATGTTGAATTATTAATGATATCAATACCTATCTGATCAACAATGTCGTCTGAATTTATAAAATCGTTATTGGGACCGCCATCACCTTGAGTAGTTATGACTATGCCATTGGAAAAAGTTACGATATGTACAAACGTAATATCTTCTCCTAAAGGCAACATTTTTTCAATTGGATTTCCTTCGCACACAACGCCATTTATAATCCAAACATTAGATACAATCGATAAACAAACAGGCGCCATTGTCAAGTCGGTAAATACAAATAAACCGGAATCACCAAAACATTCAACGGGCTCAATTGTATATTCCAATTCTGGATCCTCCACTGTCGGTATTATTTCATCTCGCGTCAAGGTTGTTGTTTCAGACAATGTACAGCCTGACTCAAAAGTTACTATTTGTGTGACCACAACTTCTTCGCCAGTTAAAATATATGATATGACATCTCCTGACAAATCAGTTGTATCACTGCCATCAACCAATATCCAAGATACATCAACAGCATTGTCCGTTGTGTTTTCTAATGAAATTGACAAACTATCATTCAAACATTCAATCAGATTCCATTCATATGAAACATCATTAGACTGATAAAATTTTTCATAGTCTACAATACAACCATTTCCAAAATCCACCGTTAGGCTTACTTGATTTCCATCGGGACCTAAAATAAATTCTAAAACATTGGTTGTTGAAACCAATACTTGATCTACGAACCACATATATGTTGCAGTATCAACAGCGTTAACTTCTGTCAAATTAATCAGTACGCCATTTATATTATCACAATCTGTAGTTTCTTGGATGCTTAGCGTTGGCAAAAATGAAGCTATAAATGAATCACTCACCTCTATAGCACATCCATTATCATAATAAACAATGAGCATTAATTCAGCAGATTCATCGTTTAAAAAAGAAATGACTATTTCTTCTGTATCGGCATGTAAAACACCATTAACAAACCATTCGTAGCCTACAACAGATGCATTAATCATTGTGCCAGTGATACCAGGTCCAAAAATGACTTCTTGATTGAGGTTTGATTGCTCACAATCAGATTGACCACTTGCATTATTTAATATAGCCAATGTTGGCAAAAGGACAGCACTATCAACTTTCTTGGTAATGATTGCTGAACACCCATCTTCAAAAACAACAGACAATGTCACATCACTGCCATCTTCACTAATGGTGCCATCAAATGGGTTGCCAGTTCCTGTTTGCGTTCCATTCAAATCATCAATTTCCCAATTATATTCTGTAATCGCACTGGCATAGGCAGAACTACCCGAAAAAGAAACATTGTAAGCGTCATTACCACAATCAATCAATGTGAAGTCAAAATCCAAATCTGGCATTACAAATTCAAATTCAAAATTCTTAGTGACAGTAGCCGAACAACCAGAATTAAAAGTTACAACTAAAGTTATTTCTGCAGTTGTCTCGTTGCCCATGTCATAGAAACTAGGGTTTGTACTTGGCGCAGCATTATTATTAACTGTCCATTCCCATTTGACAGGTGCAGAAATGCCTGAAGGATCTGAAGACAAATCATTTAATTGAATGATATTACCGCCACTACAACTGTTAAACAATGCATCAAAATCTGGAATGACATCTGGACTGCCAATTGTTATAGTTCTTCTCTCTCTTGCCACACAACCATCTGAGACTCGAGAAGCTTCTAATAAAATAGTATATGTTCCTAAAGCTGGAAGGTCAAATTCAACATCCTCATCAGTACTTGTAAATATAATCATGCCCGCTTCGTCAGTAATCGTCCATTGATAACCGTCAGCGCCAACAGTATTATTTTGAAATGATACTTGAGTATCCCCATCACAATCGTTGCCGATGACATCAAAGTCTACCAGTATCGGATCTGTACATTGACGAACATTAAATTCAAAATCTCTCCTCACTGTAGAAATCAATTCTCCATTACGATATTCTTCAACGCAAACACCCACTAGGTAAGTACCTATTTGTGTAGGCCTCCCAGTGATCTCACCAGTGGAAGGATTTATTCTAAGAGAATTGCTACCTAGTAAATTATTTAAGCCATATGTAGGCGCCCAAACAACTTCATCGTAAGGTGGATTTGATGGTGATATCGGCTGGGGATCACTCTCCGATGCACCTTGACTAGATGTACAAAATCGGTAGACCAACTCATCACCGTCTGCATCAAATGCTGAATGATCAATTTCAAGATCTTCATTTGCACAGATGTAAACATCAGGCCATTGATTAAATACAGGTTGACTGTTACACATGTTTAAAACTTCAGGAGTGATGGACACCCAATAAGTAGCCCCAGTCTCTAAAGGATTTGAAATATTTTCCAAAATTGAATTGCGACAACATCGCTGATAAGCCAATATATAACCCTTCTTATTGTAAGGCAAACTAACGATAGCTTTGTAAGTTGATTGGTGTACACAAATAGCCGAACCTAACACACTGCAATCAAAAACTTCAGAATTAGTTATTGTATCTTCCCCAATGAAAGGCATTTCTATTCTGCCATTATCAAACAATGCTGTTAATAGAGAACCAGAAAAATTAAAAACACCCACAACAGCTGGGTCATCAAAGGGCGCATCTTCAGCGCCATTTTCACAGTCTCTTTGAACTGTTAATGTTATTTCATATTGATCGTTTCCCAAACACTTGTAACTCAGTTGTCCCCCAACGATATGGGTTCCTAAAACCGAAGTTGTGTTGGTTACGATAAGCAAAATACTTATCGTCATCAATTTTAAAATATTTCTTTTTATATATTTTGACATAATCCGCAGATTCAAATAGTCAATTAATTTAAAATTTTAATGCGCACAATTTCTGCCTTTCGCTCTCTAGAAGCTTCTATACTGTATACAGACAATCTTGGATTGCTGTAAGCATCAGAAATGGTGGTCGGAGATATTTCTTCTCCAAATGATATTTCAGTTATTTTCAATTGCCCAGATTTAATATATCCCTGCAAAGCATTATTATCAAAAGTTCTCAATTCATTCTTCAAAGTCCATACACGTCTTTGACCTAAGGCTAAATTATACTTACTAGCAGCTCGTGGACTAGCAAATCCTTTGAGAGATAATTCTAACTCATCTCCTGCATCTAATCTCTCTTTAAGTTTCCTAATGAAAAGCACCAATTTATCATATCCTGCTTTGACTTCATTTTCAAAAAATGCATTTATATCTTTGCGACCAAATAATTTATCATCCCCTTCCAGAGTTTCAGTATAGTTCTTAATAAACTCATTTTTACGGCTGTAGTATGGCCCATAAGTTTGTGAATAATTCAAATCAGTATACATTTTTAACGATCGTCTATCTGGTCTGTCGTTGTCAAAATAAACGACAACCGGCAAATACTCATTAAGCGAAAAGACTTTCTTTTTGAGATAAATTTTCTCGGTAATAACACCATTAAAAATTCTATTTGTATTTACAATTTGAGTCACTGTTTCGTATCCTCTTTTTGATGCGATGAGTTCATATTTTCCACCAGCGATAATGTCAAAAGTGTAATAATTACCTGATCTATCAAGCTCAGTCAATGAATTATCTTTAGGATTATCGAGGTCTCTTAATGTTATTCTTGTACCATTCAATGACAACTTGGTTAAAGCATCAAATGTGAATACTTCAAGCTTCACGCGTAATGGTTTCAGGTAGATTTTTTTGACGATTTCCAACTCACCAAATTGACTAGGAATTAAGGAAATTTCATCTCGTTGATAACCCTCCTTTTCTGTAACGATTATATACGCTCTGTCTCTTTTTAACGTAAAAAGATGTTCGTTGCTGTTTGGAACTGTTGAATTAAAAATAATTTCTCCCGTTATTGGATCAATAATTTGAACATTTGCTCCTGGGAGAGGATCTCTGGTCACTTCATTAAAAGTTAATATTTTTAAATCAATAAAAACTTCTTCTATATCCGCTTTATAAATGTCAAAACAACAAGCTTCAAATCCATCATCTAAATAAGCCGACCCCAAGCGATTAGATGAAAACAACCCTTCTGTTCCTTCTTCATTCAAAGTGTAATAAATATCATCATAACTTGTATTTTGAGGAGCTCCGATATTAACGGGAGGCGCATATCTGCTTTTATCTTTTCGAGATTTAAAAACATCAAACCCACCCATTCCCAATCTGTTATTTGTACTGAAATACAAGGTGCTTGTTGGAGAATGAAAAAACGGTGTAATCTCATCCAAGTCAGTGTTGACAGATTTTAAATTGACAGGTTTTCCTATCTCACTATCTTCGATAAGAGCATAATAAATGTCTAATCCTCCACTGCCTCCAATTCTATCTGAAACGAAATACAGAATTTCTTTATCCAAGTCAGCATCATATCCAACTGAAGGTTGTGTATTTGTAGCTAATGAATCATTGATGTAATCTGGTAACTTCATTGGACTACTCCAGCTTCCGTCATCATTTATATTTCTTGAATAAATGTCACAAACAATATCAAAGGCATTCTCATATTCACATATTGTATAGAATACTTTGGTGGCATCTTTATTAAAAGCCAGATTGCTGACATGTGCCCCACTACTATTGAAACTGGAATCGATTAAAGCGGCTTCGTTCTCCCCTTCTTTAGATAAAACCTTACTAAAAATCCTATTGATTTTTCTGTCTTCTTCTTCAAATTCAAACCTGTGTGAAGCGTAATATATCTTATCATTACTTCTTATCGCATTGTATTCAGAGTATGGTGTATTGACACTGCCTCCCAAATTGCTTATGGTGACCCCATCAATAGGATCTCCATTATCAACCGCCCAATTTATAGCATTAATTGCTTTCTCAGCTTCTGAAATGAGTGCAGAATTATCACCTTCGTTTTCAGAAATATATAGTTGATAATTTCTTTTTGCTGCTTCGTATTTACCCATTTTATGTTGGGCTTCTGCTAACTTATATGGTGCTAAAGCAAAGGCTTTCTCACTGTCATTATCAACAACTCTCTGGAATGCTCTTTCTGCAGCAGCATAAGCATTAAACATTAACGATGCATCAGCATAAGCATAACGGTTATTTAAATCTGTTGTATCAAATTCGATGGCAGTTTTATAATAGTAAGCAGCATTATAATAATCTTTCTCCGCTAATGCTTCTTCTGCAGCGTTTAGAAATGCATTTAGTGTTTGTCCATTCAATGCTTGACTAAACAAGAAAAATAAAAGTGTAATATGTAAGGTTTTCCTTTTCATTAATTGAAAATCATCTTTCTAAAAAATTGGACAAGTTTTAAATTTACCTAACGGTTTCACATGTTTAATAATATATCGTAAATGAAGTTCTGGTCCTCTGCCGGAAGCACCAACATGTTGACTTGCTGTTTCTGATAGATCAATATCATAACTGGCTGACAAAAACCATTCGTTTATTTGAATCCCCGCTTTTATAAAAAGCACATCTGCGGTTGTTTTATAACCACCACCCACTCTAAATTGCCGTTCCTTCCCTCTTGTTTGATTAAGATAAAAGTTTAAATAAGCACCCAGCAACATTTCTCTGTACTCACCTTGCAATTGATACATGGCATCCAGTTGAAGGTCTAAATCCGCATTTAATTCTTTGGTATAAATGGCATAAGCCGACAACCGTAATGGTAATTTTTGATCCACTGCATCATTAAATCTGGATTGTGGAGATGTCAAATGAAATCCGCCTATTCCTACATCCAACTTTGTGCGCTGTGTTTTCTGCCATCTATAATTAAGCCCTAATCCTGTCTCTAGGTAACCAAAAGATTCAAATGAAAACGTTTCGCCTGAGCCTAAGCTCGAATTAAAGGAATTGGTTCTTGTGTCCCATTGTGAATCCCACGTCAATGCAGCTGGATCAAAGCCTCTATTGGCATATCCAATTAATCCACCTATTGTAAGTATATTGCTCTCATTGATGATTCTAGAATAGGACCCTGCAAGATTTAAGTTGATTAATCTGAGATTACTGTCTCCTTGCTTATCGTAATTAAAAAATGCACCGACACCAAAGAACCCGTTTTTACTTTTTTTAGGTAATATTTTGTGATCATAACTTGCACTGAAAGTTAAATAAGGCACTGGAATTGAACGGCCTTGGTCTCTAAATGATAATGTAACACGCTGATCGCCATTAAATATCCCTGTTAACCCAGGGTTAATATTCAGAGGTGCATTATAAAATTGAGAATAGTGCAAATCTTGAGCCTCGGCTATTTTCAAACCAAGGATCATGATAAAGAATACCATAAAAGACATTCTTTTGGGCGTTATAATTAGCAAATTCCTAAAGAGCATTGTACAAATATATAATATATAAATGTCAGATTATCAATTGATCACACTTATTTTAATAGAAAAAATTGAATAAATTGGTCATAGGAATGGCATTGCAAAAAAATCAAATGAATAACTAACTTTCATATAAACGATTAATAATCACGAAACTACTTAGTGATTTAATAACAAAAAATTGGTATATTTTAAATAGAGTGATAAAAATATATTTAAAATCATTAATTTCATATATTTATATATTAAATATAAGTATAATATAATGGTAAAATCCATATTTTGGTGATAAAGCCATCAACAGCGTTTATGAGATAAAAAATGAAGAAAATAGTTACCGTTTTGTCTGGTGCTGGTGTTTCTGCCGAAAGTGGCATTAAGACCTTCAGAGACGCTGATGGTCTTTGGGAAGGACATGATGTAATGACAGTAGCTTCTCCTCAAGGATGGGAAGATGATATGGAATTGGTTTTAGATTTTTATAATCAAAGAAGGAGGCAACTTAAAGAAGTGCAACCTAATGCTGCGCACCTATTATTATCAAAACTAGAATCTCATTACAGTGTTAACATAATTACACAAAATGTTGATGATTTGCATGAAAGAGGAGGCAGTACCAATGTTTTACATTTGCACGGTGAATTGCTTAAAGTCCGTTCTACAGCTGACCCTCGTTTGATATATCATTGGGAGAAAGATTTAATTAAAGGCGATAAATGTACAAAAGGAAGCCAATTACGACCACATATCGTTTGGTTTGGTGAGGAGGTACCATTATTAGAGAAAGCGGCAGAAATTGTCTATTCCAGTGACATTATTATAATCATTGGTACGAGCATGCAAGTATATCCTGCGGCTTCTCTGGTAGGTTATAGCAGAAATGCAGACATTTTTTACATAGATCCGAATCCAAAAACCTCATATGAATTAAACCATATCGATTATACATTAATCAAAGAACCTGCAACAATAGGCATGGAATCTTTGTATAATCAATTGGTTATGAATGAAGAAAATAATTAATTAACTGTGTGATGGCTATAAAAATGTTAATACAAGAATTATAAATAGATTATAAGTACTTTTGTTTAACATCTTTTAGTCAAAACAAATCAAGAAAGAAAAATGAACATATACCAATGGTTGGTTCCTATTTTATCATTATTCTTTATTTATAGAATAATCCTGCAATTTAAGGCAAATAAGCGCTTGCTTATTGGAACTTTGTTTTGGGTTACTTTTTGGATTTTCATTGCTTTCCTAAGTGTATTTCCCGACTTCGTATCTTCAGTTTTAAAAGATTGGTTCGGTTTTAAGGATCATATCAATGCTGTTATTTTTGTAGCTCTAGGCTTCCTTTTTCTTATCACCTATTATCAATCATCAACTATTGAAAATTTAGAAAAACAAATGACAGAGTTAATTAGAAAGTTGGCTTTGGAAAAGCAAAAAGTAATCGATCTGGAAAGAAAAAATAAAAAATCTGGACAGGAACAAGAGAATATCAAGAAAGCCAACTAGGCATGAAGATTCTTTTTATTCTAGAAAATTATTATCCTAATATTGGAGGTGTAGAAACACTCTTCAAATCTTTAGCAACTGAGCTTGCACACAGACAATATAAAATTACAATTCTAACAAATCAATTCGATTCTAAGCTGGCTAGAAACGAAAATATTGATGGTGTCAATATTATAAGGGTTCCCTTTAAAAACAGATATATATTTACCTTCTTTGCTTGGATTAAAGCCTACAAACTAGCAAAGCAACATGACTTCATTCATACAACTTCCTACAATGCAGGTGTTCCAGCTTTTATAGCAGGTTGGCTTTCAAGAAAAAAAGTTATCATCACCTTTCATGAAGTATGGGGTAAAATGTGGCTCAAACTGCCATTCATGAATAAAGCCTCTTTGTACTTACATTATCTTTTTGAAAAACTCCTTCTCAATTTATCTTTTTACAAATTTATTGCTGTTTCAAATGCAACTAAAAATAGCCTAATTAAAGAAGGAATACCTTCAACTAAAATTGAGATGATTCATAATGGTATTGATTATGGAAAGTTTGACAATTATCAAAACACTTTAAAATCTACTAATGATACGTTCACCTTTACTTACTTCGGAAGATTAGGCATTTCAAAAGGATTAGACATTTTATTAGAGTCGATTAAAATCCTTCAGGACAAGGAGACTTTCAAAATAAATATCATAATTCCACGAAGACCAGAAGGTTTATTGAAAACAATTAAGAAGATTATTAAAGAAAATCGAATAGAGCGCACCGTTCATCTATTACATGAACTTCCTGAAGAGGAATTGTTTAATATTGTTAAGTCTTCAGACTGTGTAGTTGTACCATCATACAGCGAAGGATTTTGCTTTACAGCTGTGGAAACAATGGCTTTGAAAACACCCATCATAAGTTCTGGAAGAGGGGCACTTAAAGAAGTCACTTCAGGCAAACATTTGATTATGGAATCCCTGAATCCACAAGCGTTAGCTGACTGTATGAATCGAGCAATCAATAATGAATTTGATTTTGTACCACTGAAACGATTTGATTTGAATGACAGCATTGAAAAGTATATAGATTTATATAATGCTATAAATAATAAATAAAGAACCTTGAATATGGAAGTATTAAATATGCAAAATGTCAGTAAATTCTATGGCAAGATAAAAGCCTTAGATGACTTAAGCTTACAAGTTAATTCAGGTCAGGTCTTAGGATTACTTGGCCCTAATGGAAGTGGCAAAACAACCACACTAGGCATTATCTTAGGTATTCTAAAAGCTGACAGAGGTTCGTTTACTTGGTTTGGCAACACCTACAATGGCAAACACCGGCTTAAAATAGGCTCTATTTTAGAGACGCCTAATTTCTTTCCGTACCTCAATGCAGATGACAACTTAGATATCGTCAGACAAATTAAAAATGTCCCTCCTCAAAAATTTGATGAGTTGCTAGATTTAGTCAATTTAACAAGTCGACGAAAATCAAACTTTAGAACTTATTCTCTGGGTATGAAACAACGTCTTGCCATTGCTGCTACTTTAATAGGTGATCCTGAGGTCGTCATCTTCGATGAACCTACCAATGGTTTAGATCCACAAGGAATCAAAGAAGTCCGATCAACTTTGAAAAAAATCGCAAGCAGAGGTAAAACTGTAATTATGGCGTCTCATATTCTTGACGAAGTTGAAAAAATTTGTTCGCATGTTGCTATTATCAAAAGAGGAAAACTTTTGGCTACCGGCCCTGTAGGTGCTATACTTAATAATGACTTGACAATAGAAGTAGCCAGTAAGGATATTGAACAATTATTGGGATTTTTAAGATCAGATTTAAAAATTAAAAACATAAATCAACTCGATAAATTTATTGAATGTCAGGTAAGTTCAGATTTTGATATTGGAACGCTTAATGCAAATGCTTTTAAGCATGGTATAAACCTTACACATCTGGTGTCTAGAAAGAGAAGACTAGAAGAAGAGTTTTTAGAAATTACAAAATAGAACAACAATGAAAAGACTAATAAAAATAGAGTGGGCTAAGTTCAAAAAAAATAATGTTATCATCCTACTCCTAACGTTCTTCTGTCTCTTTTTACCTGCATGTCTATACTTTGGATCCATAATTCCAGAACTGCCAGCGTTTCTTCCGCAAAAAGAAAGCTTATTTCAATTTCCTTCTATCTGGGATTACCTAGGATATGCAGGTAACTGGATGACATTTTTCTTTCTTGGAGTTTTGGCAATTTATCTCGTAACTATAGAAATAAATAACAAGACTCTCAGACAATCCATTATTAACGGATTGTCAAGGCAAGAATATTATTTCAGCAAAGTAATATCTATTACAATTATTAGTTTATTGGCCACCTTCTATTTTGCGCTTATATCAATTATAGTGGGTATTTTCAATTCAGATTCATTTAGTATTTCTGTTATCTTCGATAATGACTTTGCCATTTTGAGATTCTTCCTTATGTCATTTGCTTACTTGAGTTTTGCATTGTTCTTAGCGTTTATTATTCGTAAGTCTGGTATTGCAGTATTCTTTTATATTTCCTATGTTATAATTATAGAACCTTTGTTGCGATATATTATTATAAATAATCTTTCTTCTGAAGGCTATACCAATTATTTTCCTTTGAATGCCATTGAAGATTTGATGCCCAATCCTATTTATAGATACGCAGAAGCCGTTCCAAATAATATTGATTTTGAATTTCTTCTGACATTTAAAACATCAGCAATTTTAACTTTCATTTATACAGCCTTATTTTTAGGAATTAGTTATTGGTCATTTATTAAAAGAGACATATAAAATGAAAATACTTGTTTCTGGAGGCGAAGGTCAACTGGGTAAATCTTTGAAAGCCATTGCGCACGTATATCCTGAATATGAATTTCACTTCAGAAATAAAGAGCAACTGGATTTAAGTTCAGAGCAAAGCATTAAAACCAATTTATCAGAAAGCTTTCAAGTATTTATAAACGCTGGTGCTTTCACTCAAGTTGACAATGCTGAAAAGGAAGCAGAAAAATGCCATGCTGTTAATGCGAAAGCATTAGAATTCATTGCCAAACATCTAAATCCAAATTGCCAAGTCATACATATATCAACAGATTATGTTTATCACAGTATAAATAACCGACCTCTAAAAGAAGATGACCCAACTGAACCACAAAGTGTTTACGCTAAAAGTAAGTTGGCAGGAGAGTCTATCCTTCTGTTAAAAATTCCAGAAGCCATCGTATTAAGAACATCTTGGGTTTACTCCCCTTTCGGTAAAAACTTCGTAAAATCCATGGTTAAACTAGGGCGATCGGCTGATCAACTTTCAATAGTGGCTGATCAAATTGGTACGCCAACTTATGGTTTGGATTTAGCAAACGTTATAATGGATTTGATTGTTTTAAAAATAACATCTCGCTCAAAAAATAGTAAAAACGTTAAAGGAATTTTTAATTATAGTAATGAAGGACAAACGAATTGGGCAGACTTTGCATCTCATATTTTCAATAAGAAAAACATCGATTGTAAGGTTCATAAAATCACTACTGAAAAATACAACGCCCTTGCTCCCAGACCTAAATGGAGCGTTCTATCAAAGGATAAAATAAAGGACCTGCTTGAAATAAACATTCCGCATTGGACCAAAAGCCTTGATAATTGTTTAGATTTAATTGATTAATATGTTTTGATGTCTTCTTAGACTCCAAAACAGCTTCCATTTTCTAGATTAATAAAGTATTTTTGTTAAAAGACCATTCAGATTGAATAATAGATTATTTACATATCTTCTATCCTTCATATTTATTCTATTTGTATTCCAATTGGAGGCAACGCATAACAGATCAGGTGAAATAACTTATGAACAAATTGGGCCGTTAACAATCAGAGCCACCATTACCACTTATACAAAAGCCAGTTCTTCTTCCGCAGATAGGGACACATTGCTTTTATTTTGGGGTGATGATCAATCTACATTCGTTCCAAGATCAAACGGAGAGGGTGAATTAATACCTGGAGAAGATATAAAGGTCAATTATTACATAGCAGAACATACTTATCCTGGTATAAATACATATACACTTTCATTTGAGGACCCTAATAGAGTAAACAATATTGTAAATGTGAATTTCCCTAATTCGGTTGATGTTCCCTTTTTTGTTTCAACCACATTTACATTAGTGCAAACCCAATTTCAAGGTTTTAACAACAGTGTTATACTTTTGCAACCACCAATCGATTTTGCATGTGCCAATCAAAGGTTTATTCACAATCCAAATGCTTATGATGTGGATGGTGATAGTCTATCGTACGAATTGATTGTACCTCTTCAATCGAAGGATGAAAATGTCCCATCATACAAATTCCCTAATGAAGTTTCTCCTGGACCAGAAAATAATGTTTTTTTAGACCCTGTAACGGGGGATTTTATTTGGGATTCCCCAAAGCAAACCGGTGAATATAATATCGCCATAAAAATAAATGAATATCGAAATGGCTTGTTATTGAATAGTGTCATTCGAGATATGCAAATCAGAGTTGAGAATTGTGAATCCCAACCACCTACAATTGAAACGATTGATGAGATTTGTGTGGTAGCAGGTGAAATCATAGATATTCCAATTCTGATTAAAGATGCAGACGAAAGTGACTTGGTTCGAATATCAGCAACTGGAGGTCCATTTTTACTTCCATTCTCTCCTGCTGTGCTTACGGATCAGAATATATTTCAAGAAAGCCCTTTGTCCTCCTCATTTGTGTGGGAAACGAAATGTGAACATATCTCAAAAAACTTTTATCAAGTTGTCATCAAAGCACAAGATAATAGTATAAACGGTGGTACAGGTTTAACAGAACTCAAAACGATCAAGATTAAAGTCGTAGGTCCTCCACCCATCATCACGGACTCTGAAGTTATCGATGATAATATTAAAATATCATGGGAATCTCCTTATCAATGCGAAGCAACTATTAATAATTATTTTATAGGTTTTAGTGTCTGGCGTAAAACGAATAGTAATCAGTTTCAACTGGACACTTGTATTCAAGGCTTAGATGGTAAAGGTTATCAAGTCATTGATTTTCTCACAAATGAAAAAGAAGGCGACAAATATGTTTTTGCAGATTCCAATGTAGAAAAAGGAAAAATTTATTGTTACCGAGTTCTCGCACAATTTGCGCAACGTACAAGTTCTAATAATCCATTTAACATTGTCGAAAGTTTAACGTCGGATGAAGTATGTCTGCAACTAAATCAAGATATCCCACTTCTAACAAAGGTCAGTGTTTCAAATACAGATAATGCTGATGGTATTATTGATGTTGAATGGATCAAACCTATCGTTCCTGATTTTGACACAATTGAATTTCCAGGTCCCTACACATACAGAATTCTTAAATCAATTGATGGAAGTTCCTTTGAAGAAATAAATGGCAGCAGTATTACGACAACAGCATTTAATCATACATCACAGCTATCTTATTCGGACGTAAATATCAACACATCAGAATTAAGACATGAGTATATAATTGATTTTTATGCTGATGGCAATTATTATTCAAGTTCACCTAGCTCAAGCAGTATTTTATTAAATACAGTTTCAACAGATAATAAAATCATATTATCATGGGATGAAAATACATCGTGGGAAAACTTTAAATACACCATTTATAGAAGTGAGTCCTTTGATGGCCCCTATGCAATTCAAGGTGAATCAGAGATGAATTCCTACCAAGATTTTGATGTAATAAATGACAAACAATATTGTTATTATATTGAATCTGAGGGTTCTTATGGCTTACGAAATACACCCAGTCCATTAATTAATTTATCGCAGATAAATTGTGGTATTCCACTTGACACGGTAGGGCCTTGTGCGCCAATGTTAACTGTGACAAATCCATGTTCAGAAAATTCAGAAGGTGTAAATTCAGAAAACCAGATTAACCAATTGAGTTGGACAATGCCCAACTTTACTTGCGAAAATAGTAATGACCTGATTGAATACAATGTATATTATGCTGCGAATTCAACCGAAGAATTTGAGTTGATTGACGTTTTGGACAGAGATCAAAACAGCTATGAACATTTACCTGATGTTGGCATCAATGGATGTTACAAAGTCAGTGCTGTAGACAGTATTGGAAACGAGGGTCCTTTAAGTGAGGTCATTTGTGTCAACAATTGCCCTATTTATATTTTACCAAATACATTTACTCCAAATAATGATGGATCCAATGATGTATTTGTGCCTCGACAAAATAAATTTGTAAGTCAGGTTGATTTTGTTGTATTAAATAAGTGGGGAAACCAAGTTTTTGAAACCACCGATCCAGAATTAAATTGGTCAGGAAAAACCAATACCGGTGAAGATTTAATTCAGGGTACTTACTATTACACTTGTCGCGTTTTTGATTTTTCAAATGAAGGAGATATTAAACAAGTTGACTTTATTAATGGTTATATTCAATTACTTAGATAGGTTACTAACAATTACTCTAATCAAAATTTTTAGATGTTTTCAGGAATCGTAGAAAAGACAGCTGAAGTTCTAAACATAGAAACGAAGCAAACCAATAAAATATTCACAATATCTAATCCATATGGAAATGAGATCTATATTGATCAATCCATAAGTCATAATGGTGTTTGTCTTACCGTGATAGAATTTGACGAACAATCTTATAAGGTCGAAGCAATTTTAGAGACTTTAAATGTATCCAATCTTGACATGCTGGGACAAGGTGATATCGTTAATCTGGAAAGATGTGTACAAATGCATACCCGCTTAGATGGACATATGGTACAAGGTCATGTTGATGCCATGGCAACAATAACAAATATCTCAAACAAAGATGGCAGCTGGGAAGTAAGTATTCGTATTCCAGATGAACACAGAGCACTTGTCATACAAAAAGGATCCATTGCAATTAATGGAATTAGTTTGACAATTATGTCAATAATGGACAATATAGTAACCGTAGCCATCATCCCATACACATATGAGCATACCAACGTGAATGAGTGGAAAGTTAATGCTAAATTAAATATTGAATTTGATGTAATCGGAAAATATGTACTCAATTACATGAGACGCAGCCAAGACGTTCTGAAATAGATTCTAAAAAATATAAGCCAGTAATTTGAATATTCCGTATTTTTAATAAAAATTAATATAATGAAGAAAATTTTACTTTATAGCTTTCTGCAGATTCTAGCATTTCAAATCACTGCTCAAAAAATAAGTATGGATCCTGTTTCAATTGATTATTCCTTTGATTCAGAAATAAGTTCAAAGAAAATAAACTATGTGATAAGGAATGCATCTGACCTGGATTTTAATTGGACATGGACTATTGAAAAGCGGCCCGGTTTTCCAGCAGAATGGGAAGCCCAAGTATGTGACATCATTACTTGCTGGTTATGGAATATTCATGAGCAACCAAATAATCAAGGTTTCAATACACTTGCACCTGGTGATACAACAAGTAGTTTACAATATGTAAATGTCCAAAATAACGGGGTTGCAGGCACAGGCACGATTAAGTTTTGCGTTTACAAATCATTTGATTACGAGAATACTACCCCTGAATTTTGTTCTATGATTTCGACTTCATTTTCTGAAACCGAATTGCTAGATGTAAAAATCTATCCTAATCCAGTATCTGAAAACCTATTCATAGAAAACTTCAGCGATATTGAAAACATCAGAATTACAACCCTCGAAGGAAGAAAAGTACTCCAAACAAAAGATACTAGAAGTGGTTTTGTTGATGTTTCACAATTAAATTCAGGCATATATTTTCTTAATGTTTTAAGAAAAGATGGCCAACAGTATAACGCAACAAAATTTACGAAGCTTTAATCAATAGTTTATTCTATTTAAAAAGTCTTAAATAAAAAAAGGTCTGATTCAAATGAATCAGACCTTTATAATTTTATATAATGTTTCTGCTATTCCGCAACTTCGATTTCTTCATCCATTACTTCCTCTTCTTCAATAACGGGTTGATTAACAGTAACAATCAAATCTCTAAATGATTTAGATCCTGTACCTGCTGGAATTAATTTACCTGCAATTACATTTTCTTTCAATCCTGCAAGTTCATCTCTTTTAGCTCCAATCGCTGCCGTACTAAGTACTTTGGTAGTTTCCTGGAACGAAGCGGCAGAAATCCAACTTCTTACACCTAACGATGATCTTGTGATACCTTGTAACAATGGTTTAGATGTTGCAGACAATGCATCTCTAAATTTGACCAATTTCTTATCATTTCTCTTAAGGAAAGAATTCTCTTCTCTTAATTGTCTTAATGAAACTAATTGACCTGGCTTCATCTTAGTTGACTCTCCTGCATCTTCAACAACTTTCTTGTCAAAGATCCAATCGTTCGCTTCTAAGAAATCATGTCTTTCAACAGCTTCACCTTCTAAGAAAGAAGTATCTCCTTGATCTTCGATCTCCACTCTTCTCATCATCTGACGAGAAATAACTTCAATGTGCTTATCATTAATTAAGATACCTTGTGAACGATATACTTCTTGAATTCCATTTACTAAGTACTGCTGTACAGCATATGGCCCCATAATATTTAAAATATCAAATGGAGAAGTTGCACCGTCAGATAGTTTGGTTCCCGCTCTCACGAAATCACCATCCTGAACCAACATCAGTCTACCCTTCTTAATCAAATATTTAGTTTTCTGATTTGTTTTATCATCAGTAACAAATACTTCTTGGTTACCACGTTTTACTTTACCGAATGAAACGATACCATCGATTGCAGATACAACTGCTGGGTTGGATGGGTTTCTTGCTTCAAACAATTCCGTAACTCTTGGAAGACCACCGGTAATATCCTGAATCTGACCTTGCTTTCTAGGTATTTTCGCAATCTTTTGTCCTGCAACAACTTCTTCACCATTTTGAACGGTCATATATGCGCCCACTGGCATCGTATATGATTTCATTTCTTCACCTGAAGGAGAAATTACTTTAACAACTGGAATAATCTTTTTGTTTTTAGATTCGATAATGACAATTTCCTCATTACCGGTTTGGTCATCTCTTTCCTTTCTAAAAGAAACACCTTCCTCTAATTCATCAAATTTGATAATACCATTAAACTCTGATAAGATGACCGCGTTAAACGGATCCCATTGAGTGATCAGATCGCCTTTCTTAATTTTCTGACCATCAACAATATTAATTGTTGAACCATACTGGATATAAAAAGTTGTTAGTAATTTCTTAGTTTCAGGATCAGTTAATCTAACCTCACCAGACCTAGATAAAACAACTTTATTTTTAGTTCCATTTTCTTCGTATTCGGTAAATTCTACGTTATCAAATGAAGCAACACCATCATGCTTAGAAATAGTTTCTGATTCCGTTTTGGAAACTGAAGCAATACCACCCACGTGGAAGGTTCTTAGTGTCAACTGAGTACCTGGCTCACCAATACTTTGCGCTGCAATAATTCCAACAGCATCACCTTGTTCAGCAATTCTATTCGTTGCCATGTTTTTACCATAACACTTAGAGCAAACACCTGACTTTTCTTCACATGTTAAAACAGATCTGATTTTGATTGACTCAATACCACTTGCTTCAATAATTTCAGCCATTTCTCTGTTAACATATTCTCCTGACTCAATAATTATTTCGTCAGTTTCTGGATGATAAACATCATTTAAAACATAACGACCATCAATTCTATCAGAGATTGGTTGAACGATTTTATCATTTTCAATCAATGCAGTCATCTTGATACCTCTTAAGGTTTGACAATCTACATTTGTAATGATGACATCTTGAGAAACATCCACAAGTCTTCTTGTAAGATAACCTGCATCGGCCGTCTTTAAGGCTGTATCGGCAAGACCTTTTCTCGCACCGTGAGTAGAGATAAAGTAATCTTGAACAGATAATCCTTCCAAGAAATTAGATAAGATTGGGTTTTCAATAATGGCCCCACCTGTATCTCCTGATTTACGCGGCTTGGCCATCAGACCTCTTAATCCACATAACTGCTTAATCTGTTGCTTAGAACCCCTTGCTCCAGAATCAAGCATCATATATACTGAGTTAAACCCAGATTTATGTTCTTGTAATTCCTTCATAAGATTTTCAGTAATCTTATTATCGGCAGAAGTCCACTTATCAATTACTTGATTATAACGCTCATTACCAGTAATTAATCCCATGTTGTAATTCTCCCACACTTCATCTACTTCTTCTCTCGCTTCTATCAATGTAGATTCCTTAATAGTTGGATTAATCAAATCACCTAAGTTAAATGATAATCCTCCTTTAAATGACCAGTAAAAACCCATTGTTTTAATCTGATCAAGGAATCCTGCTGTTGTAGGAAAGTCAGTTTGAGCAATGATGTCAGAAATAACTTTTTTCAAGTTTTTCTTCGTCAATAATATATTTATAAATGGAACACCTTCAGGTCTCTTTTCATTAAATAAAACTCTACCTACAGTTGTGTCCACTTTCTCTGAAACCAATGTGCCTTCTTCTCCTCTTACTGGTACTTTTACAGTGATGCCTTGATGTAAATCTAAACGGCCTTCATTGTATGCAATCATAACTTCTTCTGGCGAGTAAAAGATAAGTGCTTTACCATCTTTACCAGTCTTTAAGTTTTCATGCTCTTTGGTTAAGTAATAAAGACCCAATACCATATCCTGAGATGGTAGCGTAATCGGCGTACCATTCTGAGGGTTTAACATGTTATGAGACGATAACATCAACACTTGTGCTTCTAAGACTGCTCCATGACTCAATGGCACGTGAACCGCCATCTGATCACCATCAAAATCGGCGTTGAATGCACCAGTTACCAATGGGTGAAGTTGGATTGCTTTACCTTCTACCAGTTTTGGTTGAAATGCTTGGATTGATAATCTGTGAAGCGTAGGGGCTCTGTTTAATAAAACAGGATGTCCTTTAAGTACATTTTCTAAAATCTCCCAAATAACAGGATCTTTTCTATCTACTAATTTCTTCGCAGACTTAACCGTTTTTACAATACCTCTTTCAATGAGTTTCCTAATTATAAATGGCTTGAATAATTCTGCTGCCATTCCTTTTGGAATTCCACACTCATGTAATTTCAATTCAGGACCAACAACAATTACAGATCTACCAGAGTAATCTACCCTTTTTCCTAAAAGGTTTTGTCTGAATCGTCCTTGCTTTCCTTTTAATATATCACTTAATGACTTAAGAGATCTTCCACCTTCTGCTTTTACAGCATTTGATTTTCTTGAATTATCAAATAATGAATCGACTGCCTCTTGAAGCATTCTCTTTTCATTTCTCAAGATAACTTCAGGTGCCTTGATTTCTAAAAGTCTTTTCAGTCTGTTATTCCTAATAATCACCCTTCTGTAAAGGTCATTTAAATCAGAAGAAGCAAAACGACCACCATCTAAAGGAACCAATGGTCTCAGCTCTGGTGGTATAACTGGTAGATATTGAATAACAGCCCACTCAGGTCTGTTATCAACTCTTGTTTGTCCATCTCTAAACGCCTCAACTACTCTTAACCTTTTTAGGGCTTCAGATTTTCTTTGCTGAGATGTTTCGTTAGCAGCTTGGTGTCTTAATTGGTAAGACAACTCTTCTAACTTTAATCTTTCCAGCAAATCTTTCACAGCTTCCGCACCCATCTTAGCAATAAACTTTTGCGGATCTGAATCATCAAGCTGTTGATTCCCCTCAGGAAGTGTATCTAAGATTTCGAAGTATTCTTCTTCAGTATAGAGATCCTTCACTTCAATCTCGCCTTCTTTTACACCTGGTTGTATTACAGCGTAGCGTTCATAGTAAATGATAGATTCTAATTTCTTAGAAGATAACCCAAGTAGGTATCCAATCTTATTTGGAAGTGATTTAAAAAACCAAATGTGAACAACAGGCACAACTAATTTGATGTGTCCCATTCTTTCTCTTCTTACTTTTTTCTCTGTAACCTCAACTCCACATCTGTCACAAACGATTCCTTTGTATCGGATTCTTTTGTACTTACCACAATAACATTCATAATCTTTTACAGGTCCAAAGATCCTTTCACAAAAGAGACCATCTCTTTCAGGTTTATAGGTTCTGTAATTGATCGTTTCTGGCTTAAGGACTTCTCCAAATGATCTTTCTAGAATATCATCTGGTGATGTTAAGCAAATTGTGATCGAATCGAAATTCTTGGTATTTAGTTCATTCTTTCGTTTGAAAGGCATATTCTAAATTTTATATGGCTATAAATTATATTAAAAAACTATTAACTCGAAATTGCAATCGTTTAGTCAAACTTGATATCCAGTGCTAAACCTCTTAGTTCGTGAATCAATACATTGAAAGATTCAGGAATACCTGGTTCAGGCAAATTCTCTCCTTTAACTATCGCTTCGTATGCTTTAGCTCTACCCATTATATCATCAGATTTAATGGTTAATAGCTCACGCAAAATATTTGATGCTCCAAATGCTTCAAGAGCCCATACTTCCATCTCACCAAATCTTTGACCACCAAACTGAGCTTTACCACCTAGTGGTTGCTGAGTAATCAATGAATAAGGTCCGATTGAACGTGCGTGCATCTTATCATCAACCATGTGAGATAATTTAAGCATATAGATGATACCAACTGTAGCTTCTTGGTGGAATCTGTCTCCAGTTTCACCATCATATAAGTAGGTTTGTCCTAAAGAAGGCAAGTCAGCTTTTTTCACGAACTCATCAATTTCATCAAGACTTGCTCCATCAAATATTGGCGTAGCAAATTTCATCCCTAACTTCATACCAGCCCAACCCAAAACAGTTTCAAAAATCTGTCCTAAGTTCATCCTTGAAGGTACACCAAGTGGATTCAATACGATATCAACTGGCGTTCCATCAGCAAGGAAAGGCATATCTTCCTGTCTTACAATTTTCGAAACGATTCCTTTGTTACCGTGTCTTCCTGCAAGCTTATCCCCTACTTTAAGTTTACGCTTTTTAGCTAAATATACTTTTGCTAATTTCAAAACACCAGCAGGTAGCTCATCTCCAATAGAGATATTAAATTTCTCTCTCTTATATCTACCAACTTCAGCATTAACTTTGATACTGTAGTTATGCAGAAGAGAAGCGATTAATTTATTAGAATCTTCTTCTTTTGTCCAATTAGAAAAGTCAACTTGAGAGTAGTCTAAGTCTTTTAATACTTTCGTTGAAAACTTAGCTCCTTTTGGAACCAGTTCTTCATTGTAAATACTTTTAACACCGCTGGATAATTTAGACTTAAGAATAACAAGCAACTTATCGATCAAAGTTGTTCTCAACTCATTTAAAGAAACGGCATGAGAATCTTCCAATTTTGAAAGCAATTCTTTTTCCTGAACTTTTTGGAATTTATCCTTTTTAGCTCTGGCAAACAATTTCTTATCAATGATAATTCCTTTGGTTGAAGGCGGTGCTTTTAATGATGCATCTTTTACATCACCAGCTTTATCACCAAAGATTGCTCTAAGCAGTTTTTCTTCTGGTGTTGGATCAGATTCACCTTTAGGTGTGATCTTTCCAATTAGAATATCGCCTTCCTTCACCCAAGCTCCTAATCTGATAATTCCATTTTCATCAAGATCTTTAGTTGCTTCCTCACTTACGTTTGGAATATCATTGGTCAATTCCTCTTCTCCCAACTTAGTATCTCTAACTTCCAATTCGTAACTAACGATATGAATTGAAGTAAAGATATCTTCTCTTACAACCCTTTCTGAAAGTACAATGGCATCCTCAAAGTTGTATCCTTTCCAAGGCATGAATGAAACAAGCAAGTTTTGACCTAATGCCAATTCTCCTTTTTCAGTTGCATAACCATCACTTAATAAAGTTCCTTTCTGAACTCTATCTCCTTTGCTCACAATAGGCTTCAAGTTAATTGTAGAACCTTGGTTCGTTCTTTTGAATTTAGATAGGTTGTATGTTTTAACGTTACTTTCAAATGATACCAACTCATCTTCATCTGAACGGTCATATTCAATGACAACTTTTTCAGCATCAACATATTTTACAATGCCTTCACCTTCCGCATTGATTAAGATTCTAGAGTCTTTAGCAACTTTAGATTCAATTCCTGTACCTACAATTGGCGACCTTGGCTTAACCAATGGTACCGCCTGACGTTGCATGTTAGATCCCATCAGGGCTCTGTTGGCATCATCATTTTCTAAGAAAGGAATTAAGGAAGCGGACACCCCAACAATTTGGTTAGGTGCAACATCCATATATTCAATTTCTTTTGGTCCAAGAACTGGGAAGTCACCATGTTCTCTACACTTAATTCTATCGTTTACAAATGCGCCATTTTCAGCAATAACAGCATTCGCTTGTGCAATCTTTTTATAATCCTCGCCTTCTGCACTTAGGTATTCAATTTGAGATTTTAAATCTACCTTACCATTTTTTACATTTCTGTAAGGTGTCTCTAAGAATCCCATCTTGTTGACCTTTGCAAAAACACAAAGTGTTGATATCAATCCAATATTCGGTCCCTCCGGAGTTTCAATAGTACACAACCTACCGTAATGCGAATAGTGGACATCCCTTACCTCAAAACCAGCACGCTCTCTTGATAAACCTCCAGGCCCTAGAGCTGAGATTCTTCTTTTGTGTGTAATTTCTGATAATGGATTTGTTTGATCTAGAAATTGAGATAATTGACTCGTTCCAAAAAATGAATTGATAACAGAAGATAAAGTTCTTGCGTTAATCAAATCAATTGGTGTAAAGACTTCATTATCTCTTACGTTCATTCTCTCTCTAATGGTTCTTGCCATTCTTGCAAGTCCAACACCAAACTGACCGTATAATTGTTCTCCTACAGTTTTTACACGTCTGTTACTCAAATGATCAATATCATCTAGTTCAGCTTTTTGGTTGATAAGATCAACGATATATTTGATGATAGAAATGATATCATCTTTAGTAAGTACAAGTGTACCTTCATCGATATCCAATTCTAATTTTCGGTTGATTTTATATCTACCGACTTCACCCAAATTATATCTCTTATCAGAAAAGAATAATTTATCTATAATCCCTCTTGCCGTTTCTTCATCAGGAGGATCAGTACCTCTTAACTGACGATAGATTTGTGTAACTGCTTCTAATTCTGATGATGCAGGATCTTTCTGAAGTGTTTGGTAGATGATACTAAAATCTTTAGCATCTTCTCCTTTTCTTTCTTTCTGAAGGATGATGGTTTCAATATCAGATTCTTTGATTAATTTGATATTTTCTTCATCTAATGTATCATCTCTTTCTAAGATAATTTCATTCCTTTCAATGGTAACAACTTCACCAGTATCCTCATCAACAAAATCTTCGTTCCATTTTTTAAGGACACGCGCTGCTAATTTTCTACCGATAGCTTTTTTCAAGCTTTTATTATCAGCTTTGATTTCTTCAGATAATCCAAATATTTCAAGAATATCTTTATCTGAATCGTAACCGATTGCTCTTAGTAAAGTAGTAACAGGGAATTTTTTCTTTCTGTCGATATAAGCAAACATGACATTATTAATGTCAGTTGTAAATTCCATCCAAGCACCTTTAAACGGTATGACTCTAGCAGAATATATTTTCGAACCGTTAGGGTGAAAATTTAAACTGAAGAATACACCTGGAGATCTGTGCAGTTGAGAAACAACTACACGCTCAGCGCCATTGATTACAAAGGTACCTTTAGGTGTCATGTAAGGAATATTACCCAAGAATACATCTTGAACAATTGTTTGGAAGTCAACATGCTCTTCATCATTACATGATAACCTTAACTTAGCTTTTAGAGGTACGCTATACGTTAACCCTCTTTCCATACATTCTTCGATAGAATATCTTGGAGGGTCAATGAAGTAATCCAGAAATTCCAATACGAAGATGTTTCTAGCATCTGTTATTGGAAAATTTTCTTGGAATACATTAAACAAACCTTCGTTTCCACGATTTTCAGGAGTTGTTTCCAGTTGGAAAAACTCTTGAAATGATTTGATTTGTATTTCAAGTAAATCAGGATATGCGTCTGCTAATTGCGCTTTTCCAAAATTATGTCTTGTTTTAGTTTGTGCGACAACACTAGATTGAGCCATTGAATAGTTTTTAACTATTGAATAAATACAAAAACTTTAGATCAAAATCAGTTTCTTTAAAATAGGTATAGCTTAGCCATTGCATGCAATGACTAAGCTTAACTTATTTCTTATAGCAATAAGAACTTATGTTCATTAACTGCTGCGACGTTTACTTTAATTCTACGTCAGCACCAGCAGCTTCTAAAGCAGCTTTAATTGATTCTGCTTCTTCTTTAGATACACCTTCTTTTATAGCGGCAGGTGCACCATCCACAAGTCCTTTTGCATCTTTAAGTCCAAGACCTAGAAGATTCTTAACTTCTTTTACTACTGCTAATTTTGCTGCACCAGCTGAATTCAACATAATTGTGAACTCAGTTTGTTCAGCTGCACCACCATCTCCTGCAGCTGCAGGTCCAGCAGCAACAGCAACAGCTGCAGCAGCAGGTTCGATGCCGTGTTCCTCTTTTAGGATATCAGCTAATTCGTTGACCTCTTTTACGGTGAGGTTTACTAATTGATCCGCGATTGACTTTAAGTCTGCCATGAATTTTTTTTTAAAATATTTTAAATAATAACATCAATAAATAATTAAAGATGCGATTAGCTTGGAAGCCAAATTTTTATTGCTCTCTTTCTTGGAGCGTTTTAACAAGTCCTGCAATTGTTGATCCACTTGATTTAAGAGCGGAAATAACATTTTTAGCAGGTGACTGAAGTAACATTACGATATCTCCAATCAATTCTTCTTTTGATTTCAGTGATGCCAATTGATCTAATGCTTCGTCACCGACGTATACACTTGAATCAATATAAGCAGCTTTTAATACTGGTTTATCAAAAGATTTTCTAAATTCTTTAATAAGTTTTGCTGGTGAGTTTGCTATACTCGTAAACATTAAAGAAGAAGGACCTTTCAAAGCTGCATACAAATCTTCGTATCCTGCTTCTTCGCCTCCTGCTGCTTCTAATGCCTTTTTGATAAGTGTATTTTTCACTACTCTCATCTCGACATCTTTTTCGTAGCAAAGACCTCTAAACTTATTGATTTGCTCTACATTTAAATCTGAAGAGTCTGTTATATAAAAGAAAGATGATTCCTTGAATTTCTCTGTTAATTCATCAATCACCACAGTTTTATTTTCTCTAGTCATTTTTTGAAATTTTAAAGTGAGATTAATTAAATTTTAGAGTCTAGTTTAATTCCAGGACTCATTGTCGAAGCCACACTTACCGACTGCATGTATATACCTTTTGCAGAAGAAGGCTTCAAACGATTTATGATACCTAATAATTCAGTTGCATTCTCTGCCAATTTATCGCTGCTGAAAGATACACGACCGATTGTGCTGTGAATGATTCCATATTTATCAACTCTAAATGAGATCTTTCCACCTTTAACGTCTTTAACTGCGTTAGCAACATTTGGTGTTACAGTTCCCGATTTAGGGTTTGGCATTAATCCTCTTGGTCCTAAAATTCTACCCACACGACCAACTTGAGCCATTACGTTAGGTGCTGCGATAATAACATCTACATCAGTCCAACCCTGTTGGATTTTAGTAACATATTCATCAAGACCAACATAATCTGCACCAGCTTCTTTTGCTTCATCCTCCTTATCTGGAGTACAAAGAACCAATACTTTTTTAGTTTTACCAGTACCGTGAGGTAGCGTTACAGTTCCTCTGATCGCTTGATCAGCTTTTCTTGGATCCACGCCTAATTTAATGTGAAGATCAACAGAAGCATCGAATTTTGCTGTGTTGACATCTTTCACTAGTGCCATAGCTTCAGAAATAGAATATAACTTTTCTGGATCTACTTTAGCATTAGCTACTTTTCTTTTTTTAGTAAGTTTTGCCATAATATCAAGGTTTTAGCGTCTTTTACGACTCCCTTTGTTAAAAAATAATTTACGCTTCAGCTGTAGCTTCAGCACCCCATGGAGGCGTACCGTCTACGATCAAACCCATGCTTCTTGCTGTACCTGCTACCATTTTCATAGCAGATTCAATTTTAAATGCATTTAGGTCAGTCATTTTATCTTCAGCAATTGCTTTTACTTGATCCCAAGTAACATTGCCAACTTTAGTTCTGTTAGATTCCGGAGAACCTTTTTTTAATTTAGCAGCTTCTAATAATTGAACTGCTGCTGGAGATGTTTTAACGATAAAGTCAAAAGACTTGTCTTTATAAACTGTGACTACAACAGGGATAATTTTACCTCTTGAATCTTCAGTTTTTGCATTAAAACGCTTGCAAAACTCCATGATATTTACACCTTTTGCACCTAATGCAGGTCCAACTGGTGGAGAAGGATTTGCAGCTCCTCCTTTTACTTGTAATTTTATAAAACCTTCTATTTCCTTGGCCATAACAAATTATTATTAAAAGCTTATTGTTTTTCTACTTGCATAAAATTTAGCTCAACCTCTGTTCCTCTACCGAAGATTTTAACGATGACTTTCAATTTCTTCTTTTCTTCGTTAACTTCTTTTATATCGCCGACAAAGTCATTAAATGGACCATCAATAATTTTGACAGTTTCACCTACGATAAAAGGTTCAAGCATTGATTCTCCTACTTCTTGCGATTCATCAACTTTACCTAACATTCTGTTGGCTTCTGATTGACGCATTGGAATAGGATTGGTTTTCCCTAAGAAATGAATAACGTTAGGCACATTTGCTATCGCTTGAATCATTTCGCCTGAAAATTTTGATGGGTAAGCTTCGACAAGAATATAACCAGGCAAGATATTTCTTTCCATGATAACCTTCTTCCCATTACGGATTTTATAAACCTTTTCCGTAGGAACAAGTACTTGAGTTACAAAGTCATTCCATTTCTTTCTTTGCAGCTCTAGTTCTATGTATTCTTTAATCTTTTTTTCTTTACCGCTTATGACACGTAAAGAGTACCATCTAGTTTCTTCAGACATTCTGAGAATATTGATTAAGATGAAAAATTATAAATAGATGTCAGCACCCCTTTAGATGCCACGTCCATTATAAATATTATAAGTGATAAGATGATGGTTCCAATGATTACCAATTTAGCACTCGAGAAAAGATTAGCCCATGTAGGCCACGTTACTTTATGAATCAATTCATTGTAACTTTCTTTTACGTAAAGAACTATATCATTCATATCTGTTTCTTTTTTTATTTATAGCAGGGGAGACAGGAATCGAACCCGCAGCCCCCGGTTTTGGAGACCGGTGCTCTACCAATTGAGCTACTCCCCTATCAGTTGGAATTTAAAACGCATATAAATCAGAAAATTAAGCACCCGCATTTGGGTGCTTAATTCCAATATAATTTGTTTATAAATAACTTCTTATTCAATTATTTCAGTCACCTGACCTGCACCTACTGTTCTTCCGCCCTCTCTAATTGCAAATCTAAGTCCTTTTTCCATTGCGATAGGGTTCAATAAGTTAACTTCAAGTGAAACGTTATCACCTGGCATAACCATCTCTACTCCTGAAGGAAGTACAACATCTCCAGTTACATCCGTTGTTCTAAAGTAGAACTGTGGTCTATAACCATTGAAGAAAGGTGTGTGTCTTCCACCTTCGTCTTTACCTAGAACATAAACCTCACACTTGAATTTTTTGTGTGGTGTTACTGATCCTGGCTTAACGATTACCATTCCTCTTTTAATCGCTTCCTTATCAATACCTCTTAAAAGAAGACCTGCATTATCACCTGCTTCTCCTCTTTCTAAGATTTTTCTAAACATCTCAACACCTGTAATAGTTGAAGTTAAAGGCTTTTCACCTTCTTTTTGCATTCCTACGATTTCAACAGGATCACCAGTATTAATGACTCCTCTTTCAATTCTACCAGTTGCAACTGTTCCTCTACCTGTTATTGAGAATACATCCTCAACTGGCATTAAGAAATCTTTGTCTACTTCTCTTACTGGCTCTGGAATTTCAGCATCAACAGCTGCCATTAATTCCATGATTTTAGCTTTTCCTTCATCAGTTCCTTCCAACGCCTTAAGCGCAGAACCTTGAACTACTGAAGCGTTGTCGCCATCGAATTCATATTGAGAAAGTAATTCTCTTACTTCCATCTCAACTAATTCTAGCATTTCTTCGTCATCAACAAGATCAACCTTGTTCATGAAAACAACGATTTTTGGAACACCTACTTGTCTACAAAGTAAGATGTGTTCTCTAGTTTGTGGCATAGGACCATCTGTTGCAGCAACAACAAGGATAGCGCCATCCATCTGAGCAGCACCCGTAACCATGTTTTTCACATAATCCGCGTGACCTGGACAATCTACGTGTGCATAGTGTCTGTTTTCAGTTTCATACTCAACGTGTGCAGTATTAATAGTAATACCTCTTTCTTTTTCTTCAGGAGCACCATCGATAGCATCGTAATCCATTTTTTCAGATAGTCCAGCTTCAGCAAGTACGTAAGTAATTGCAGCAGTTAATGTAGTTTTTCCATGGTCTACGTGACCAATAGTACCGATATTTACGTGGGGCTTGGTCCGTTGAAAGGTTTCTTTAGCCATTATTCAAATATTTTATAAAGTTATTTTTACTAAACAAATTAAATCCATCATACTGTAGAGCCAATGACTGGACTTGAACCAGCGACCCCCTCCTTACCATGGAGGTGCTCTACCAACTGAGCTACATTGGCATTTTAATGCTCTAATCTTAAGAAGAGCGGAAGACGAGACTCGAACCCGCGACCCTCAGCTTGGAAGGCTGATGCTCTACCAACTGAGCTACTTCCGCAATTATCTTTCTCTGTTGTGGGGGTGATAGGATTCGAACCTATTCAGCCTAAACAACAGATTTACAGTCTGTCCCGACTCTCCAACTTCGGCGCACCCCCTTCCTGCATTTTAAAGCACTAGAGAGCCGATGGAGGGATTCGAACCCCCGACCCGCTGATTACAAATCAGCTGCTCTGGCCAACTGAGCTACATCGGCAAAAAATGTCAATATATACCGCTTTCTTAAAAGCGAATGCAAAAATAGCTTTTTTTCATGTATCAAGAAACCCCCTAGGTAAAAAAATATTATTTTTTTTCTCTATAAGATCGTGGGTGAGAATTTTTGTAAATATCCTTCAGTTTTTCTATTGAATTATGAGTATAAACTTGCGTAGCTGCTAAGCTTGAGTGGCCTAATAGCTCTTTAACAGCATTTAAGTCAGCACCGTTATTCATTAAATGTGTCGCAAAAGAATGCCGTAAAACATGAGGAGACTTCTTTTCCGCCGTTGTTACACCAGATAAATACTTTGTCACAACGTTATATAATGCTTTTGGATAAAGTTTTTTTCCTTTTTTTGACACGAACAAGAAACCTGAAACAGATTCTATATTATCACTATTGTTTCTCAGTTCCTGCCAAGATTGGATTTTCTTTATCAAACTACTAGAAATTGGGATATACCTTTCTTTATTGCCTTTACCAAGTACTTTAATCATACGGTTACTGACATCAATATCTGTATCCTTTAAATTGAGTAATTCTTGGCGCCTTGTGCCTGTAGCGTAAAGCAATTCAATCATCAGCCTGTTTCGCACATCTTCGAAGTCTTGAAGATCAATGGTATCAAACAATTTCTCTATTTGACTTTCCTGAATAAAATTTGGCAACCTTTTAGGAATTTTTGGAGTAACAATCTTTAAAGTTGGGTTTTTACTGACCTCTCCTTGTTTTCTTAAGAAATTATAGAAAGACCTTAAACTTGATACTTTACGGTTAATCGACTTAGCGGTTTGATTTTTAGTCACGAGATCAACCATCCAAGATCTGATATGTGTGTGATTAACTTCTTGCCAATTAAGATTATCATAAATGGCCTTCAAAAAGAGTTTGAATTGGTTGAGGTCATTCTTATATGAGGTGATGGTATTTGGAGAATACCGTTTTTCAAACTGAAGATAATCTATAAATTTATCGAGCATCGTTTTATAGTAACTTTAAATTGAAGCGTTTATTATTGATTTTGTTATAAAAACTCCTCAAGTAACCTTTTAATCATATTACAATAAATTATAATACAAAAATTGTACTCAATTTGAACTTGTCACTAAAACAAGCTACTACCCTACTTATAATCATTATTAAAATCAGACAGAACGTCTAATTACAATCGATCTTGTCTGGAGTTAATTGACTCCATTTTTCTGGTGGTTCTTGAGTTTGACCAGGCTTCAATACCAAAGCATCTGGATACAGCTTTTGAATATCACGCCATCTCAAGACCTCCCAATTACCTTCATTGTATTTTTCAAGCCTCGTATCATGCAATGGTCCAGAAATTGCTTTGTCGATTAAAGGCCACCAAAGACTTTCCGTATCTCTATCCCAGAGAATAAATGCATCAAGTCCGCCCCATATCTCAGGTTCATAGTAGGTATATCCCGTTACGCCAAATGTCAACACATTTCCACAGTAATTTCTAGTATATACGGCACTAAGGTCAGCCAATACACAATAAGCAATCATGATGGGTTCTCCTTCAATTACTTCATTTACTACTTCGTGAGATATCATCAATTCGTATGGATAAACTTTGGTAAATTCTGGTGTATGAATAACAACACATTGTTCACCTCCTTCGTATAAATTTGCAATTTCCTGAATATCGACGTACTCTGGAGCCATCAATGCAGGGAATGTTTCCCTTCCTAAACCATATAAAAGATTACATTCATTTAATTCCCAATCTGAAATATCGAAATGCCAATCCGGATTATCACCTGCCCAAAGGAAAGTAGATTTGTCTTTTTCATAAATCTTTCCAATGTTTCTGAAAGGTGAGTCGCAAGGAGCAAAATCAGTATTTCTCACATCTTCTACTTCGTTAACTTCCTCAACGACTGGTGCATCTTGATCACAAGAAGAAAAGAAGAGCATAAAAAGCAGAATTGTAGAAATATATTTCATGTCAATTATTTATACGCTATAAAGTTAACAATGTTGTTGGTATTAAATGGTTTGAATGACGACAAAATTGACTAAAAAAGCCCAAGCCAGAAATTCTGACTTGGGCTTATATTTTAGATAGTGGATATGATTAATTTACATCCCACCATACTTTTCCATTAAGATCGTTAGCATCACTTGTCGCAGCATCTAAAGAGTTACCATTATTGGTTTCTTCAGAAATTGGATAAGGAAGTCTAACTGGAATGCTTGGATTTGAAGCAGCCGCAGGTACAGCCAAAGAAGGAGCATCTAATCTTCTCCACTCAGCCCATGCTTGAGGTCCGTTCATATAAAAAGCAACCCACTTTTCATATCCAATTGATTCTTTCCAATTAGCAGCATCGTAAGGATTGTTTGCTAAATAACCAGAAGCATCATCATAACCCCAGTAAGCCATTGAAGACTCTACTCCTGCATTATACATATCAGCTGCATTTCCAGAAGTATAACCTCTTTCCATTGCTTCAGCTAATAAGAAAGCAACCTCAGCCCAATCAATAATGACGTGAGGAGCCGCTGCATCTCTTACACGAGCAGAAGGTCTAGAAGTTACACTCTTAAGCGCAAATGCATCAGCATCATTTAAACCATAAGGCATACCTCTGTAAACCATATCATTGTTTAAAGCAGCAAAAGCTTCAATTCTAGGATCTCCTTTCGCTTCTAGGCTTGTAACTAAAACATCAGATACAGCAAAATCATCTCTTGTATTGATTACATTATCAATATAAAGAGGATTTGAAAGATCTGGGTTAGCAGAGTCAAAATTGAATATTGCATTTTCAGCATTAGAACTGATTGGTCCGTGAGCCAAAGCTTTAGTTACATACGTGCTTGCAGAACCGTTATCTACATCAGAAACTCTCATTGCCATTCTTAATAACAATGATGCACCAATTCTTTTCCACTGAGCTACATCACCACCAGCAACAATATCACCAGTATCAAAAGATCCAGCATTAACATCTAAAGAAGTTAAAGCATTATCTAAAGATGATAATAATGAAGCATAAATTGATTGCTGAGAATCATAAGTAGGATTCGGGAATTCTGGACTTAGAGCCTCGCTGAAAGGAACATCGCCCCACAAATCTGTAACAGCTTGAAAAGCATCTGCCATCAATATGTCAACGATACCTAATTGGTTTGCCTTTCTGGCAGCTGTTAAATTCTCATCAGCTGAAATCTTATTTTTAGCAACTGTTAATTCATTCAATACAGAAGCATAAAAAGATACCCAAGAACCGTCAAAACTGTTAGAATCTACTAAGTATCTTGATTCTTCAGCATATTCATTTTGTGACCAATGTTGAACCATCAACATTGACCATTCTGCATTTAATACTCTACTGTGCATTCTGTTATACAAAGAATATTGAGCTTGTGTCAATAAGTTTGCAGCAGGTACATCAGTTGGATTATTCGGGTCTACATTTAATTCTGTAACATCACTACAACTCGTAATTGAGAAGCAAACAACAGCTACAGTCAGAACCCATATTTTATTTATATACTTTTTCATTTTTATAATATTTTTATTGGTTCTATAATTTAAATGAAATATTAAGTCCAACAGAACTTGTTGGAGGAATTTGAGCATTTTCCAAACCTTGTCTGTTTCCAGCACCAGAAACAACTTGTGGATCAATAAATGGAATGTCAGAAGAAAGAATAGCTAAGTTTCTTGCAATGATACCAATAGTTAAGTCTCTAATACCTGTTCTATTTAATATAGAGTTAGGAATAGTATAACCTAAGCTTAATTCACGAAGTTTTACAAAATCAGTGCTGTATACATTAGGTGCAGCTCTTCTCCAGTATGTTTGATAGTATGTCTGAGGATCGATAGCTACATCATTAGCTGAACCATCTTCTTTCACACCTTCTAATATCATACCGGTTTCTCTAATTCCTGTTTGACCATTATATTCAACAGTTTCTGGGTGCATACCTGAGTATTTAGCCCATTGTAAAGATGTTGAGTGCATTACGCCTCCCATTTGGAAATCAACAAGACCACCTAACGTGAATCCTTTGTAGTTGATATCAGCAGTGAAACCACCAATCCAATCAGCGAGTGCAGAACCTAAGAAAACTCTATCATCAGTAAACTGATAAGCACCTGTTTCGTCAACTACTTTGTTACCGTTATCATCATAGATGTAATCTTGGCCATATAATGCCATGTACTTCTGTCCTTGTTGTACTCTTAAATCTGCAGCCCAAGTTCCTCCCATGTTGATACTTTCAACACCTTCAGCAAGTTCAACAACTTTGTTGTCTAGCTTAGATACGTTGAACCCAACATTTAAAGAGAAATCTTTTGTTTCAATTGGCGTACCATATATTTGTACTTCAATACCAGAATTTTCCATTTCACCAGAATTCAAGATTCTAGATGTGTAACCTGTTGCAGCAGAAGCAGGTACAGAGAAGATTTGATCTTTTGTATTTCTTTTGAAATAAGCAAGGTCAATTCCCAATCTGTCAGCAAAGAATCTGGCATCAACACCAAATTCGATTTCTGTTGTCAACTCAGGCTTTAAGAAAGGATTGTTCTGTGCATTTGGAACACCATATCTTGGGTTAGATCCAAAGTTTGGCGTTTGTGGAGAAAACACATCAAATAATTGATACGGATCAGCATCGTTACCAGCTTGTGCATAACTTGCTCTAACTTTTAAGAAAGATAATCCATTAACTGGATCAAAGTTTCCTAGTTCAGAAAGCACACCACTCACTGTTAATGATGGATAGAAGTAACTATTCTCACCTGCTGGTAAAGTAGAAGACCAGTCATTTCTAGCTGTTACATCTAAATATAACCAATTATCAAATCCAAATGATGCAGCACCAAATGCAGAATTAATTCCTTTATTTTGTTCAAATGTAGTAAATGAAGGAGCTGCAGCAGAATTACTGATATTATAGAATCCTTCCAAACTTAAACCACCACTTGTTTCAGCAGTAGAAGATCTTCTAGATTGTCTCATTCTATTACCTCCAACAAATGCGTTTAATGAAATTCTTTCTGTAAGGTCAGTATTATAGTTTAATCTGGCTTCATAGTTAGTTTCTGTAAATCTGATTTCTCTTTCTCTGTATAATGCAGTCTCAACAGAAGCGATTGGAATACCCGCTACATCAGAAGACTGATAAAAATCAGTTCCTACATTACCAACTAGCGTTAAACCTTCAGCTAAGTCTACTGTAAGACCAGCACCACCGATAAACCTGTTTCTTTGATCATTTTGTAAGTAGTTATCTCTTACCCAATAAGGATTATCAAAGAAGTTAGGACTTGCATCGTAGAAAAGTAAGTTTCCAGAACCATCTACAACTGGACCAACAGCATTCCATGTTTGTTGAGAACCGTCAACTCTTGTAGAGTTTTTCAATCTGTCAACATCCAATTGCGTTTGCCACCATTGTGTAAATGCTTGCATTGGGTTACCATTATTATAACCAGTGATGTTTCTGTTTTCACCTTCTGTTATAGTATAATTCGCCTTAACATTTACATTAATTCTGTCATGAATATCATAACCACTCTTTAAAGAGAATGAATTTCTCTTAAGGCTACCATTAGGAATCGTTCCTTTACTGTCTAGATTTGTGTAACCAAATCTGAAGTTTCCAAGATCATTACCACCAGTAAGACCAACATTTGTTGTTCTAGTAGCACCTGTTTCAAAGAAATCTTGATAGTCCGAATTTGGAGCAACCCAAGGTCTTGTTTCTTTGTAAGTGTCAGGATTGTCTGGATCCCAAGAATCCCAATGTCTGATCTGAGAATTAGGGTCATATTTAGGTCCCCAAGCACCATCTTTAGAATAAGCAGGTGTTAAATAAGTAACGCCATCTTGAATAACTTCGTAGAATCCTGATGCAGTTCCAGCGATATCTCCACCACCGTATTCTCTTTGGTGAGGTATCAAGTTTCTAACTTTTTCGAAAGAAAATTGGTTGCTGAATTCAACACCCAAACCTTTTTTACCAGCACCGCTTTTGGTAGTGATTTGGATTACACCATTTGCCCCTCTTTGTCCATAAAGAGCTGTTGCTGCTGCACCTTTAAGTACAGTAACAGAAGCTACACTTTCTGGATCAATGTCAGAAGCTGCATTTCCGTAATCGTAAGCAATAGCACCACCAAATCCTCTTTGTTGGCTACTGCCTGATAAATTTCCATTATCAATAGGAATACCATCAACCACAAAAAGAGGTTGGTTATTTCCTAAGAATGAATTGGCTCCTCTAATCGTAATTCTTGAAGAACCACCTAAAGCAGAAGGACTACCAGCAATTTGAACTCCTGCAACTTTTCCTTGTAAGGAGTTAACAATGTTGGTTTCCTTAGCACGACTTACATCGCTACCGTCAATTTTGGTTACGGCATAACCTAACGATTTTTCGTCACGTTCTATACCAAGAGCTGTCACAACAACCTCTTGTAGAACTTCACCTTCCGCAAGTGTAATATTTACTGTGTTTGTACCAGTAATGTCTAACTCTTGCGTAGAGTAACCAGTGTAACTAATGACAAGCATATTATTGCCATCAGGTACTTCTAGTGAATAATTACCATCAACATCCGTGATAGTACCAATTGTTGTTCCTTTAACGAGAACATTTGCTCCAATTAAAGGCAATCCACTGTTATCTGTAATGTTACCTGTGACAGTCCGCTGAGCGAAAGTCATAGCTACACAACCAAATAGCAGTGCAAAAAATAAGAAAATTTTTTTCATAATTTCTGATTTGTTTAAAAAATTCGCGAAGGAAAGCATTGAGAGTCAAGGGGTTACAAAAAATAAGATTGATCAACATTCAAAATTTTGCAACAGTTAAAACCAAATGATTTCGCCTCGGTTTTCTGAAAGGACTAATTTAGTTAAAAATTTCTTAAATCACGGCTTAATTCTGTAAAAAAACAATGTTCAAGAATTAATATTTGATGCCAATTTTGGATTTAGCACAAGCTATAAAAGGATTATATTTTTGTGATTTTAAATGCGTAAGTTTTTTGGTTAATTTTCATTCTAACAAAATAAATCCCAGGTAAAATTTCATTAAGGTCAATTTCATGTATTAATGGGCTATTGATTACTTTATTTGATAATATTTTTTGCCCTAAAGCATCATATATCGCATAATTGAAATCACTTATGTTGTAAAATCTTAAGGTCAGATTATTTGATGTAGGATTAGGAAAAATATCAACAATAGACGCCAAATCCGATTCTTCTACATTTGTTACACCCAGATTTAACACTTCAGACTTTCTATTACAATCACTATCAAAGGTAACGACACAATAGCTTCCCTCCTCACCGTTAAATTGATACGTTCTTCCAGTTTCTCCAGGAATAGAATTACCATTTTTATACCATTGATAAGCATCTGCTAATTTTAAGCTTGCTAAAGTAGTTGCATTAGATTCAATCACGCGGTTTGGATCTAAAGTTGATGCTGCTATAGAAACAGCTTGAACAAATCTGGAAGAATTGCCATTGGTATCAGATACAAGGAGACCAACTTCATATTCGCCGATATTATCAAAACTATAAGTAAGGTGCTGATTTGTTGAAGTAATCACGCCATCCACTGACCATTCCCAAGAATCAATTTGCCCCTGACTCAAATCATTAAATTCTGAAAAACCATTGGTACATAAATATTGACCTTCAAAATCTGAAAACAATAGTTGGCTACATTCTAATTCTGACCAACCTGAACTATTTGTAAGCGTACTATTGGTTCCAACAGAAACAGATGCATTGCCTGCAAGATTGACGTTATCAATTATCATATTATCGAAACATAACTTATCTCGATATTCAATAAATATCTCAGAGACATTTCCACTGTAATCATTTATTACGACTGTTTCAGAATCATTACGTAACGACATTTCATTTAGTACAGTTAATGTTTCACCATTATTAAAACCAAGGTCTAAAGTTCCTTCTGAATTGAAAATTTCAACCGTTAAATCATTAATTAAATTAAAGGATGAAAACGCTGTAGAAATTTCAGAAAACACAGAATTAGAAGATTCAATATTTATAATTGAATTTATTATGCTCAGTGGAATATTCATCCTACGATCGCCAATTTTTAATTCGAAATCTTGATCTGTATTTTCAACATAAATTCTAGATGCTCGATTTGCATTGAAGTCATTCATGTTTTCAATGTCAAACTCATCTCTTAGATATAAATTTGAATTTGTCATGTTAAATGTAGGCATCCCATTATCAGAATCAGTCTTAATGGCTCCAACATTCAGCTCTACATTATCTATTGAAAGAGAACCGCCATTTATAATTAAGTTACCGATGTGGACTGTTGCATTCAGCATGACCCATTGCCCATTATTTTCTTTTGGCAGTATCAGGTTGAAATTTTCAGATTGTGAATTATCCAGATTTATATTCTGAGAAAGGGCTTCATCATTGGTCTGGATAATTGTTCCATTTTTGATGGTCAACAAATCAGAAGACATAGATAATCCTCCATGATTAGTCAATTCAAAATTTCCTAAGTCAAATGTATAGGTATCATTGGTAAATGAAGAAATCGCACCTACGGTTGTGTTACTGTCTAAAAAGATTGAACTGCCATTAAGCATAGAATTATCATCAATAATAACTCTGTGTTCAAGACCAGGCGTCATATTTGCGGTTGTTCCTCCTGAAGAAAGACTCCAATGTGCAGGATCTGACCAATTTCCTTCACCTCCAATCCAAAACAGATTAGTCAATGAAATATCTGAAGATTCAAAATCAATAATAATGCTGTAATCTTGACTACCTCCTTCTAAAGTTCCTTTGTGGCTTACTTCAACAAAGTATGTTCGTTCCTCTGCATTTTCAATAAATATTTGTTCTACATTATCACGGAAATTATCGCCAGTGGTTGCATTTAATGCAGGATTTGAAGGATCCAAAATATAAGGCATGAAAACATTCCCATTTTCATCTTTAATTCTAATATCTAAATCATTAATCAGCATCAAGTCTATTGGATCTAATGATGCGCTCACAGGATTACCTGAGACATCAGTCCACACAATTGTTACACGGACTGGGGTATTATCTTTTGGCTTGATTTCAAATACTGCTGTTTCATTATTAGAAAGATTTGCTTCTACGATTTGTTTGTCTGTTTGATTTCGATTGAGCAAATAGCTACATGCTTTTTTGATATTCAACAATCCCCAACCAAAACGGTAATCTGGACCTTCTTCGCCAGTTTGGGTTGCGGTATGAATTGCTAATGCTTTTAAAGAAGCTGCTTTTAGAAAAGAAGATGTTAACTCTTGGCTCAACTCTTGAACCAATGCCAATCCACCACAAGCTGCAGGTGAAGAGAATGACGTTCCACTTGTTGTTTGGTAGTCTTCATTATCATTGGCTGCCGCCGTAAAAATATCTACGCCAATGGATACAATATCAGGTTTAATCCTTCCGTCATCAGTAGGTCCCCAACCACTGAAGGAACTCATATTTATAAAATTAGGATTTTCGTAACCTTGAGTTGATTTTCTAGCAGCACCTACAATAAGCACATTTTTAGCACAACTTGCTCCTGCTACTGAATCATATGGACCATCAGAAGGATAAGGACCACTACCACTGTCTCCCCTATCATTTCCAGCTGACTTTACAATTAAATAATTAGGCGAAGCAATTGCAATTTGATCCCAAGTTCTGGCGTTCGTATCATAGAATCCAAAACGCCAATCTTCTTGATCACTGATTGACTCATCACCAAACCATTGACCGTCATTCCAGCCTGTAATCAATCCATAAGAATGATTTGAGACGACAATTTCACGAAGCATTTGCGCTTCGATCATTTCTTGAGTGTCATTTATAAAGTTGTAGGCAATACCTTCTGCCATTGGTGCCATTCCTCTGGCATTTGGATTTAGTCCCGTGCCCAATAAGGTGCCTGCTACTCCAGTCGCATGATTACTAAAAACAGTTGATCCTGATGAATCAAAATATTTTATTCGACCTTCATATTCCTGATGTGTGGTTCTAATCAAACCTCCGTCCCAGATACCAATATTCATTCCTTCACCATCCAAAGTCAACCCTAGTTCGCCACCCGCTCTCACGGCATCGACTTCCATTGCAATGGCCGCATCGCTGTTAAATACTTTTCGATATTGCGGTTGATTATTTTTAATCTCAAAAATAGTATATCCCTTATTTTCAAGATCCTCTATTTCCTTTCTTTTTGATATAGGAATAGAAGATAGATATTTACTGATCTCATTTTTATTCGTTTTATTCTGCACTTTTACATTTTCTAAAAGTGCATCAAGTTTAGACTGAGCTGATTTTGACAAGTGTTGACTTTGTAAGTAATTACAAATAAAAATGATCAAACAGGATAAAACGAAATTCTTCATAGGATATGATATATGAATTATGTGTGAGGGTAAAAGTAACAAAATTGCTTATTTAGAATAAAATTAAAATTCCTTAACTATAAATGTTATTCATTTAAAAAGTTATAATAATTAATACACAATCATCTTTATTCATCATCAAAAGGTCGTGTCTAACATAAAAAAAATGCTGACGCGCATTTTCAGCACATCAGCATTTATTATAATATTAAAATTGGCTTACTTAATTATAGGGGGCCAATCTTTACCATCTTGTCTAGTCAATGTAACTGTACCAAACTCATTATAGGAACTATCGTTAGCCCAAGAGAAAGTGAAATTCGGACCATCCGCTTCTAAAACTTCCGTTAAAGACCAAGAGTCACCATAATTATCTATGCCTTCAATTGAAGCAACGCCACAAAGATGAAAGAAAGTGATTGTTCCAGTAGGAGGATCAATGCCATAGGCTGCACCCCAAGCACCGAAGGAGAAATCATCGAACTTGTATACACCAGGCATATTATCAAATACAGTTAATTCGACAGTACCCGTAAGCACATCACTCGTTAAACTATTTTCATGAGAATAATTCATGGTACCTGCTAAATCTGATTCACACGTAACAGAGATTCTATACGTTACAGGTTTCGTATTTGCTAAGTCAACGTCAGCTGAAGTTAAAACAACTGTCAATTCTACAGATTCATCCTGCTCAATATTATCAGGAATAATTTGAATCGGTAAAAGTCCTGAAGCATCACCTGGGGCAATTGATCCACTGTTAGAAACTATAGAATAGTGAATATTTTCTATAGCATCAGTTAAGGAATCAACTATTTCAAAAGTGTAACTTATTGGACTGGTTTGAGGAACAGCAATTAAATTTACTTTTGCAGTGAAATCAACAGGTTGCATATCACCTTTTCTGAGGTAGATAAAATTTGTATTACCAGCATCAATTCCAACATATTGTCCCGTCAAAGTTCTAGGAATTTCGTCGTTACATGAGACAAACAGAGCCATGCCTACGAAGCCTAGAAACATTAAACATATATTTTTCATAAATATCTTTTTTTTAATTTTTATTTAATATCCATCATTTTGAACCATATTCTGATTCACCAAAACTTCATCGTCTGGAATCGGATGAACAGTTCTAAAGTCTGATGCATTAACAGAACATGAAGTTAAATTTACTTCTAATCCAGTATTACATTGAGATCTTACCATTGTAATTCCATTTCTCCAATAATCAAAAGTAGTGTGACCTTCAAAAACAAGTTCTCTTTGTCTTTCTTCTAATATTGTTCTGAAATTTGGAATTGATGATAATGCTGAAGCATCTCTAGCTGCTCTCAAAGTGTTTAAGTCTTCTAATGCACCTGCATCATCGTTAGTTCTGAATCGTGCTTCAGCTCTTATCAGGTACATTTCTCCTAGTCTTAATATTCTTGGGCTAACCAAACCTATAGTCCCATCTTGCCCAGCATATTTTGAAGTATAATATTCGTTATTCGCAGATAATTGATAGATCAAATTTCTTTGATCATTTGGTTCGTATAGATCAATTAAATCTTGAGTCACTCTGATATCACCATATCCTTCTGGATTATAGATTTGACCCATATTATCGGATCCTCTTGTTTCTACAGTAAGGAATCTAAGTGTAAAAATATCTTCACTTGAAGAATCTGACAGATACAAATTTGAAAAATTATCAATTAATGCAAATTCGCCACTATTTATAACTTCTGATGCACTTGCTTCAGCATTGGTGAAATCTTCTTGATAAAGGTATACTCTTGCAAGTAAAGCTTCAGCTGCTAATGCATTCATTCTTGTTCGACTATCTGCAGTCATTAAAGACTTTGCAGTAGTTAAATCAGAAATAACTTGGTTATAAACTTCAGCCACTGTATTTCGAGGTAATTCCTCTAATGTTGCTTCAAGTGTAATTGGAACACCAAGATCAGATGATGGAGTTCCTGTAGCATACGGTTTAGCGAAAAATCTTACCAAATCAAAATAGCATAAAGCTCTAATGGCCAGTGCTTCACCTTTGATTTGATTTCTTCTTGCGGCATCACCTTCAAGTTCATCAATGCCATTAATAACATTATTAACTCTTAGTATAGCTCTATATCCCGCGTTCCATACACCTGCAATATCACCATTTTGAACTGTCCATGTATAAGTATAAGCAGAAACAAATCTGTTAGAGTTAGCAATGGATAAATAAGCTAAATTAGCTTCAATGTCTGCCATTACAACAAACTCACGTCCGTAATAATCTACCGACTGTAAAGCATCATATGCACCATTCACTGCCGTTTCCATTCCATCAAGATCAGCTAATGATTCTGATGTCGGAAGTGACTGTGCTGGGATCAAATTAAGTTGGTCTTCACAAGATGTGCAAACTAAAAAGACCAACAATGAAAATAATATATATATGTTTTTCATAATTTTTTAATTGTTAATTATTTAAAAAGTAACATCAAGACCAAATGATAACGACTTACCTACAGGGTATCTGAAAAACTCAGATCCATCTTCATCAGCTTCAGGATCAATTCCTGAATACTTCGTTTGCGTCCAAAGGTTATTCGCTGTCAAATAAAAGTTGGCATTTGAAATTTTTAAATTTTCTGATATTGATCTAGGTAAAGTATAACCCAGTGTTAAAGTTTTTAATCTTATAAATGAAGCATCTTCTAAATATCTAGTAGATGTATTATTACTATTATTATTTCCACCTGTTAAAGGCAAAGGTCTTTCAGAAATGTCACCTGGCTGTCTCCAATGATCTGCAGCTTCAACGATTTGAACCCATCCAAATCTAGATCCATCGCTATCAATAAATGGTTTAGAAGCATTGTATAATTCATGTCCTTGAGCTGTATAGAAGAATGCATCCAAGTATATACCTTTATAAGAAAACTGATTTCTTAATCCAGCTGTAAAATCTGGGGTTGCATTTCCAACAATCAATTCATCTGCATCATTATAAACTCCAGTAATTCCATTGATGTTTCCTTCATCATCTGTTGTGTGCCAAAGTGGTGTACCATCTGCTGGATTCACACCTGCCCACGAACGAATAGAAAAAGACCTAATTGGTTCACCAACTCTCCAAATTTGAGAACCGTTATCAATATCTTCACCATCAGGCAACGATGTAATTTCATCTCTATTGAAGCCGATATTAAAATTAACATTCCAATTAAACTCTTCTGAATTAATTATATCAGCTTTTAAGCTTAATTCAACTCCTGAATTTTGAATTTCTCCAATATTTCTTAGTGCTTGTGTAAAGCCCGAAACTCTAGAAACAGGAACTTGTAAAAGTAAATCACTTGCAGTTTTCTTATAATATTCAACAAGACCTGTAATCCTGTTATTGAATAGGCCAAAATCTAATCCTATGTTAAATTGTTTAGACGATTCCCACGTCAAATCCGGGTTAGATATCTGTGATGGTGATGATCCAGGATTTCCTTGATAAGAATTTCCGAAACCGTAAAGCTCCAAAGATGGGAAGTTACCAATAGCGGCATTACCCGCAGTACCAAAACTTGCTTTTACTTTTAAGTTTGATAAAATATCATTTTCAGGGAAGAAATCCTCTTCAGAAACCAACCAAGCCGCTCCAATAGAACCGAAGTTACCCCATTGATTATTTTTACCAAATCTAGAAGATCCATCTCTTCTAAAACTTACTGTTACTAAATATTTCGATTGAAAATCATAATTAACATGACCTAAGAAAGAAACAAATGCATAATTTGAAATCGATCCTCCAACACTTTGTGGTTCAGATGATGAATTTAGCGTTTGTAATCTTCCATCAGCAAAACCAATTCCTGAAGCAAAAAATTGCTTAGTATTTACGCGTTGGTATTCAAAGCCTCCTAATCCAGAAATGCTATGATCTCCTCCGCCCAAATCAGTTGTAAACCTTAAGAAAGATTGACTTGTTATTGCTCTACTTTGATTGAAAGAAGAAGTTAATCCACCGTTATCATCTCTTCCATCATTAGTTGTTGGATCATCAAAATCACTAGAATCATCATTGATAAAGTCAATATTTGTTTTCTGAGTAAATCTTAGATTATCATTGATTTTATAAGCTAAATTCATTGTAGATAACAACCTGAATGTATTGACATTAACTGAGTTTCTAGGTAATGAGTACAAAAAGTTGTCTCCTGTAAAACCAATATATTCTTGCTCATTTCCAACATAAAGTTCACCTGTAGCTGGATTAACAGCGCCTTGAAGTGGTGTTGTTGAAAAAGAACTTAACAATGGCGATTGGAATCTGTTTCCATTAACTGCATTGCTTTGTTGCGAGTAAGAAACATTCATATCAAGTCCAAAGCTCAATCTTTCAGTTGCTGTGTGATCAAGATTCGTTCTTAAACTTGTTCTTTGATAATCCGAAAATATTTGCGTTCCTTCAGTTTCACTGTATCCTCCAGAAACAAAAAACTTAGTCTTTTCATTTCCTCCTCTTGCTTGAACTTCCACATTATAATTAGTTCCTTGTCTGAATGCTGCATCTAACCAGTCGAAAGTATTATCTAATAGAGACGTAGGTCTTTGATTAGCAATTTCTGCCTCATCCAAGCCACTATTTGCTAAGATGGTTCTGTCATGATCAAACTGCTGCTGGGCATTCATTAATTTAAATTTGCCAAAAGTGGCTTCAGAAGTTCCATATTGCGTTTTTAGCGTCACTGCTGTCTTACCAGCCTTTCCTCTTTTTGTATTAATGACGATAACACCGTTTGATCCTCTTGATCCATATAAAGCAGTTGCAGATGCATCTTTTAATACATTGACAGATTCAATATCATTAGGATTTAACATTGAAAGCACATCCGTCGAATTACTACCTGCATCCAATTGCGAAAAACTACCAGTTTGGATAATAACACCATCGATGACATATAATGGATTTCTTCCTGCCGAAATTGATCCTGTTCCTCTAATCCTAACTTGCTGAGTTGAACCCGGCTGCCCAGAATTTGCTGAAGTTACAAAACCAGGAATTTGGCCTTGTACAGAACTTACAACATTTGGATTTGGTCTGTTTTCCACGGCATCTGAAGAAATGGATGCTAAAGAAGAAACAGCTCCTAATCTAGAACCTTCTGTATATCCGACAATAACAACTTCATCAAGAAGTTTTGTGTTTTGTGTCATTGTTAAATTTATAACATTCCTGTCTCCAATAGTCTCCTCTACAGAATTATAACCTGTGTAACTAAAAACTAAGGTTTCGGATCCAGATGGGACTTCTAAAGAGTAAGATCCATCAAAATCAGAAATAGTTCCAATAGTCGTACCTTTTACAAGGACATTTGCCCCAATAAGGCCCAATCCTTCCTCATCTAAGAGTGTACCTGTTATTGTTCTTTGAGCAGAAACACTCATAAATGTCACCACAGAAAACACCAATAGTGCAAAGATTTTTTTCATACTGATTTGTATTTAATTATTAAATTGTTGATTAGTCGATTTTCAGAGGGCTAAATTTAATTGAAAATTTCAATTAACATTAATTTAACAATGAATATTTAAGATTTTTGTCTTGCAAATCATAAGCTTAGTCCTTACTAAACTGAAACTGATCTATATTAAGACAAATATCATTGACACTTATAAAGACATGAGGTAATTGATAAAGAGTTGGGTAGACGTTGGGGAGATTAAGTGCCTTGGACTACATTTTGAGCTCTATCTATTTGATATCTGTACATTTGAATGGCATTTTGAATACCATAATATAGAGCATCTGAGATCAAGGCGTGTCCAATTGAGACTTCTAACAAATTATCAACATTTTGAACATAATATGTTAAATTATCCAAATTGAGGTCATGGCCTGCATTTACACCAAGGTTGACTGTTTTAGCACGTTTTGAAGCTTCAATATGATTTTTAATGGCTTCTTCTTTATTCTCTAAATATTTTTGCGCGTAAACGCCTGTGTAAAACTCAATTCTATCTGTTCCCGTTTCAGCAGCATCAGATACCGCTTGAGGATCAGCTTCGAGGAATAATGAAACTCGGATACCTTTCGATTGAAATGTTTTAATGACGTCTTTTAGAAAGTCTTTATTTTTTACTGTATCCCAACCTTCAGATGACGTTAAAACGCCTGGAGGGTCAGGTACTAAAGTGACTTGATGTGGAACAACATGACATACTTGATCAATAAACTTTGGGGATGGATAACCTTCAACATTAAACTCAGTTGTCACAATCTCTTTTAATAACGGCAAATCACTATAACGTATATGTCTTTCATCTGGTCTTGGGTGGACAGTGATACCCTCAGCACCGTATGCTTCGCAATCTTTAGCAAATGTGATCAAATTGGGTTTATTCTCTCCTCTTGAATTACGAATCAAGGCTACTTTGTTGATATTTACACTTAATTTTGTCATTTATACATGTTTGAGCTCAGAGATATTACCTTTGCATTTCATCCAACGAAAATAAATGGCTTCTGGATTAAAACAAAGGATACAAACAGCAATTATTATAGGAATTCCAATTCTTTTCTTGGTATTCTTTAATGATACAACCCGATTGGTTTTTATAAGTTTAATCGCAGTACTCGCTTCTTTCGAATTTATTCAATTAAATTATACTTCTTTAAAGCAATCTGCGGTAGGCATGATTTCGTTTCTTTTAGGCATCATTTTGATTGCTGCTACATTCTTTCTAGTAATTCCAATAACCATATTGCTTGCCGTTTCTCTTATTTTAAATTTGACTTTGATATATGATTTATATCATAGGGAAAAGTCATTTTTAAGTGAATCTCCATGGTTTTGGAACATTGGCTACGTCATTTTACCATTTATATTACTATTGATTTTTAAATCTAGCACCTATTTCAGCCAAATCGTAATATCAACTTTACTGCTTATTTGGATAAGTGATATCTCAGCCTACTTTGTTGGTAAGAGTACAGGAAAGCGTAAACTGTTTCCCAAGGTTTCGCCTGGTAAAACTTGGGAGGGTTTCTTAGGTGCAGGTCTCACAACAGTTATTTTTAGTTATTTCTTTTTCAGTTACTTCAAAAGCTTTAATCTACAAGTATGGGCGTTGATTGGGTTATCAGCATGGTTATTTGGCTCAATTGGGGATCTGGTAGAATCGAAGTTCAAAAGAATAAAAGATATAAAGGACTCAGGGCAAATTCTGCCTGGTCATGGTGGTTTTTTAGATAGGTTTGATGGTTTTATTTTCTGTATTCCATTCATCCTAGTAATTATCTATATCTTCGAAACTTATAAATTTTAAATTAATGCGATTTCATAAACAAGGCTATCCTACATTACTCGTTACTTTGATTTTTAGTGCTGTTATAATATTTGCAGCAAAGCAGTTTGGACCACATTGGTTGTACGTAATTGCTATGGGCTTAAGTCTCTTTTTACTGATTGTTGTATTACAGTTTTTCCGAGATCCATTTAGAAAGAAGCCAACATCAGACGACAATAAAGTTTATACACCAGCAGACGGAAAAGTTGTTGTTATTGAAAAAACGATGGAAACTGAATATATCAAAGAAGAATGTTGGCAGGTTTCAGTCTTCATGTCTCCACTGAATGTTCATATCAATCGCAACCCTGTTAATGGCATTGTGGCATATTTAAAATATCATGCAGGAAAATACTTAGTGGCTTGGCATCCAAAATCTTCTACTGAAAATGAACGATTTACAACGGTTTACAAAACCAAACATGGAAATATTTTAATAAGACAAATTGCTGGAGCACTTGCGAGAAGAATAGTCAATGACTTAAAAGAAAATGAGTCAGTCAAACAATCGGAAGAGATGGGCTTTATTAAATTTGGATCGCGTGTTGATATATTCCTACCGTTAAGTGCCAACATAGAAGTAGAATTAAATCAGATGGTAAAAAGTCCAACAGATTTAATCGCTACTTTTAATTCATAGGTAAGGTTTTACTATTTCTTCAATAGCGTCTATCCACAAAGGGTTATCGTTTAAACTTTCAACTAAGTCTAATTTACCGCCACCCATTTCGGCATAATCTTCTTTATATTCCAAACCAATCTCAATAGTTGTTTCTAAACAATCAGAAGTAAATGATGGAGAAAATACAAGTAAATTTTTATGCCCTTTTGCCAACAATTCTTTTAGCATATCAGGTGTAAAAGGTTCTGTCCATGGATCTCTTCCCAAACGTGATTGAAATGAAACAGAATATTGGTTTTGTTTTAATGACAATTGTTCTGCTATTTTATCAGCTGTTTCATAACATTGAGCAGAGTAACACATTTTATTTTTTTCATTGATACTTCTGCAGCAATTTTCTGCTTTCAAACAATAGTTATTACAGTCTGATTTTGTAAGCTGGCGTTGAGGAATTCCGTGAAAAGAAAACAAGAAATGGTCATAATTTTCCAAGCCCATTTTACGTGCATTTTCAGCATATACTTTTATCATAGTTGGTTGCTTATGATAAGAGCTGATAAAAGAAATTTCAGGAATTGTCAACCATTTCGAAACGACATTCATTGTTTCTTGTAATGCTGAACCTGTCGAAGCTGAAGCGTATTGCGGGAACATTGGAAACACAACTATTTTATCAACGTTTTCCTTTCTTAATGCTTCTAGAGCCGATTCGATGGAAGGGTTTTGATAACGCATAGCCAACTTAACAACAACATCATCACCAAGTTTTTCTTGTAATGACTTTTCAACTTTATAGCCATAAAATTTTAAAGGAGAGCCATCTTTTGTCCATAATTCTTTATACAATTTTGAAGATGAAAAAGCTCTAAATGGTGCAATGATACCCCTAACTAAAAAATTTCTGAGCAACCAATTGACATCTATTACGCGTTCATCCAATAAAAATTGTTTTAGATACCTACGAACCGATGATGTCCCTGGGTCGTCAGGAGTTCCTAAATTAACTAACAGTAAACCTACTTTTGCCATGCTTTATAAATATCGTACAAGGATAAAAAACATCTTTATCATAAATAAGTTTTTGATTGATATAATTATTTCAAAAATGAATTAATAATCACCAAAATTTGAATTTATTTTAATTTAAAAAGGGATATTAGCGAAAAATAGATTTAAATGGGAAGACCTAGAATTTTGGTTACCAATGATGATGGTATAAATGCGCCTGGTATAAGAGCACTGGTTGATGTGGTTAAGCAATTTGGCGATCCGATCGTCGTAGCACCTGATTCACCACAATCTGGACAAGGTCATGCCATAACGATTACGAAGCCTCTTTTTCTTAAAAAAGTAGATGTTTTTGATAACATAGAAGCATATGAATGCTCAGGAACGCCAGCCGACTGTGTCAAATTAGCCAAAAATGTAATTCTGAAAGATAGTAACATCGACTTGTGTGTATCGGGCATAAATCATGGATCTAATGCTTCCATAAATATCATTTATAGCGGAACGATGTCAGCGGCAATGGAAGCTAGTTTGGAAGGTATTAAATCCATAGGGTTTTCATTATTAGATTTTTCTTTTGAAGCTGATTTTACGGCTGCAAAACATTACGCTTCTCAGATTGTAGAATCCATGTTATCATACAATGCAAAAAAGAACATATTGCTAAATGTCAATATTCCAAAACTGCCATTGAATGAAATAAAAGGTATAAAAGTTTGTGCTCAAGGTGAGGGCGTATGGACAGAAGATTTTAAAGAGAGCGAAGATCCTCGGGGACAAAAGTATTATTGGTTAACGGGAAGTTTTAAATCTGAACTTGATGATACTAATACAGATTTATGGGCGTTATCTAATGGTTACGTATCTGTCGTTCCATCCAAACATGACCTAACCGATTATGACTCCATGGAAGGCATTAAAACATTTGAACGATCATGAGAATATTAAAAGAAAATAATAACATCCTAATGGGACTACTCATTGGCGTAACCGTTCCATTACTTGGATACTTTTGTATTGAAACAATTTTCAACCTTTTGACGGAACAAGGGATTATGGATGAAGTCAGTATGAGCTCGACTGGAAAAAGACAAAGAACTATGGCTTTGGTTGCAATATGTTTTAATATCATTCCACTTCAAGTAATCAGATCGCGTACGTTCGGAAGTATCATCAAAGGAATTGTATTTGCGACCATGCTGTACGCAGCATTTTGGGTCTATTATTTTAAATCTTCTCTTTTCATTTAATCATAGAGATTGAAATATTTTATAATAGCAGGTGAACCTTCTGGTGACAATTATGGCGCTTTGCTTATGGATGCTTTGACTCTTGAAGACAACAAAGCAGAATTTCAATTTGTCGGCGGTCCTAAAATGAAAGCCGAAAGCCCGAATCAATTAATTTCCATTGAAGACACAGCTTTCATGGGATTTTGGGAAGTGCTTAAAAACATTTTTAATATCAAACAACTTTTTAAAAGTGTAAAAAAGTCCATTCTAGAATTCAAACCTGATACGCTCATCTTAATAGATTATCCTGGTTTTAATTTGAGAATCGTTAATTGGGCTTATGACCAAGGTATTAAAATCACCTATTACGTGTCACCACAATTATGGGCATGGAAAAAGAATAGATATAAAATATTAAGAGACAAAGTAGATTTATTTTTTGTCATTTTGCCATTTGAGAAAAAATTCTTTGAACAATTAAATACACCTTGCCAATATTTTGGTCATCCTTTGACCGAACTAATTCCTCAACAAAACAAAAACCTCAAGGAAGTAAAGCAAGTTGGGTTGTTTCCTGGTAGTAGGGCCCAAGAAGTAGAAAAACATTTAAAGATTTTTTCTGAGCTGGCCCATTTTTATCCGCAGTATGAATTTACTGTCGCAGGACTATCTCATATTTCTGAAGCCATTTATAGAAAACACTTAAAGCAATCTGGCAAGAATCTGAAACTTGTTTTTGATGATCCTTATCAAATTATGGAAGAATCTGATGTTGCTATAACAAGCAGTGGAACAGCCACTTTAGAACTAGTATTATTTGAAACGCCTCAAATTGTAGTTTACGCTACCAGTCAGTTAAGTTATCTGATAGGAAAAAACTTGATTGGTTTAAAATATATTTCATTGGTAAATTTGATATTAGATAAATCTGTTGTTACAGAATTGATTCAACAAGAATTGAATCTGGCTAATCTGAAAAATAAATTCGAAGAAATATTAGACATTTCTCAGCGAGAAAAAATGATTACAGCTTACCGAAAAATCAGAAAACTATTGGGTGATAATCATGTTTCTGAAAAAGTTGCAAAAAACATTTACCAATATTGCAATGATCAAGTTACTTAATTCCTTTAGCCCCTTCTTCTTTTAGAATCTTCTTACATTCTTCTAAAGTAAACTTTTCTTTGGCTTCCTCCGGCGTATATCGTTCACCATTTTCTTTTTTGCCAATTTTATAAGATTTCTTTTTATATCTTATAAATGGTCCCCAACGTCCGTTTTCAAGATCTATCTTTTCCTTTTCCCATCTGACAATATACCTATTCGCTTCCTTTTCAATTTTAGCTTCGATCAATTCGTTGATCTCATCGATCGATAGATTTTCAGAATCATATCTTCTAGGAATATTTATAAAGAAATCATTCCATTTCAAAAAGGGACCAAACCTTCCTTTTCCTTTCACCACATCCATTCCTTTATAGGTGGCTACAGGTGCGTCAGCTTTTAATTTTGCATCAATTAATTCTTGAGCACGTTCCATAGAAACCGTCATTGGGTCTTCACCTTTGGCAAGCGAAATAAACTTGTCCTTAAATTTCACATATGGTCCATATCTGCCTGAATTAATGGTAACTGTTTCACCAAGGTATTCACCTATGTCAATTGGCAATTTGAACAACTCCATGGCCTCTTCATAGGTAATCGTTTCTAATGATTGTCCAACTTTCAAGCTTGCGAAACGTGGTTTAGAATCTTCTCCCACTTCTTCTCTGGTTCCAATTTGAACGACAGGTCCAAATCTTGTCATTTGAGTTAAAACCGTATGGCCGCTAACAGGATCAACACCTAAGTCTCTTCTACCCTTCACACGTTGTGCCTCTTCAATTGTTTTTTCAACAGTCTTATGGAAAGGTGTATAAAACTCTCCCAGCATTTTTTTCCAGTCTTCATTGCCTTGAGCAATCTCATCCAATCTGCCTTCAATTTCAGCAGTAAAACTGTAGGTCATGATGTTTTTAAAGTGCTCGGTAAGGAAATCAACAACCAACAAACCCATATCGGTTGGATAAAGACGATTAGACGTACTACCTGTCATTTCAGATTTTACTTCATTTGATACAACATCTTCTTTTAGCGTTAAGACATTATATTTCCTTTCTACTCCATCTCTACTCTCTTTGTTGACGTATCCTCTATTTTTCTCTGTGATTTTAGTAATCGTTGGTGCATAAGTTGAAGGTCTCCCAATGCCTAACTCTTCTAATTTTTTCACCAAACTGGCTTCAGTATATCTTGACGGAGGTCTTGTAAATCTTTCTATGGCTTGCACATTATCTAAGTCTAGCTTTTGGCCAAGACTAAGTGGTGGTAAAATGCCTTTTGCATCTTCATCTTCTTCATCCTCGTCTTTGGCTTCCATGTACAATTTCAAGAAACCATCAAATTTCAAAACCTCACCTTGAGCTTGAAAAACGTCATTGTTTTTAGATAGAATATTTACTGTAGTTTTTTCTAATTGGGCATCAGCCATTTGACTGGCAACAGTTCTTTTCCAAATCAATTCATACAATCGTTGCATATCACTATCTCCAGCAATAGTCTCATTTTGGAAATTTGTTGGTCTGATGGCTTCGTGAGCTTCTTGAGCGTTTTCATTTTTACTCTTATACCTTCTAAGTTGAGAATAATTATCCCCATAATTAGATTTAATTTCTGATTCGATTGCAGAAAGTGCTGTTTCACTCAAGCTGATAGAATCAGTTCTCATATAAGAAATATGTCCCGCTTCATATAATCTCTGAGCTGTTGACATTGTTCTGTTAACACTGAAATATATTTTTCTACTGGCTTCTTGTTGTAATGTTGAAGTTGTAAATGGTGCTGCAGGTTTTCTTTTTGTTGGTTTGACTTTAATATCGTCAATTGTAAAATCAGACCCAACCAGTTTGTTTAATAAACTTTCAGCCTCTTCTTTAGAATTTAATCGTTTATTTAATTCCGATTTGAGTTCGACCCATTTACCTTGAGCATTTTTTACTTTAAATAAACCTACTACTTTATAATAAGGTATGGCATCATGAGCCATAATTTCTCTCTCTCTGTCTACGATTAATTTAACTGCAACTGATTGTACTCTTCCAGCTGAAAGTTTACCTTTTATTTTTCTCCATAAAATTTCTGATAATTCGAATCCCACCAAGCGATCTAAAATTCGTCTTGCTTGTTGAGCTTCTACAACATTTTTGTCTACAATCCTTGGCGTTTTGATAGCTGCTTGTATCGCAGACTTCGTGATTTCTCTAAAAACGATTCGTTTTGTTGTGTTTTCATCTAACCCTAAAACTTCGCAAAGGTGCCACGAAATGGCTTCTCCTTCACGATCCTCATCCGTCGCGAGCCATACTTCACTTACTTTCTTCAGGGTATCTTTTAATTCCTTAACGACACGTTTCTTTTCATCAGAAACTACATAATTTGGCTTAAAATCATTTTCTATTTCTATCCCTTTCTTACCTTTATCAAGATCTCGGATATGCCCATAGCTGGACTTTACTACAAATTCTTCACCTAAGTACTTATTGATTGTTTTCGCCTTGGCTGGAGACTCAACAATGAGTAATTTCTTTGACATTCTTTATGATCTTAATTTATGATTCGGGCTGCAAATGTAAGGCAAATGTAAAATTATCGAACGAAATTCTACGATAAGACTAAAAAAAACGAAAATAAGTTTACCTGTTTCTCTTTTTCTCCATCGCTTTTTTCCTTTTATCGGCAAGGTATTCTACGATCTCTTTCTCGTCAATTTCTTTTTTATTCAAATGTTTATGAAGCGTTCTTAATATAAATTGTGCCATATCATCAGGATGAAGTAATCCTTTTTGTTTAAGGAAATGGGACAATCTGGAACCATCATAAAAATTCCAATT